>NZ_OY781460.1:2345000-2465000 GCF_963676855.1 uncultured Anaeromusa sp. | reverse complement strand
CAGGCTGACGAGCGGAATTGCGGTGCATGCGGGTATTCAACCTGCCGAGAGAAAGCCACTGCCGTATATTATGGCGTGGCGGAAACGACTATGTGCGTGCCGTATATGCGTTCCAAGGCGGAATCGTTTGCGAAAATTATTGTGCGCAATTCTCTTAACGCCATTATTGCCGTGGATTCCGACATGATTGTCCAAGAATGCAACCCAGCGGCTGTGCATATGTTTTCAGGAAGGCAGGCGCTGAGGCGAGGACGTCCGTTAGGAAGTTATTTTGCGCCTGATCTTTTTATGAAGGCGTTGCAAAAGAATACAAAGCTGATTGGCAAGCGCGTCGAATATCCGGAGTACCAGTTGGTCACCGAGCAAATGATCTTGCCGGTTCCAGAGCACAATTTGGTTATTGGCATTATTACCAATGTAACTGCGCAAGAAAAACGTCTTCAGGATTGGGAAAAAACGAAGGCGGAGACGATGGATAAGGCTAACGCCATTATCCGGCAGCAAATGCATGTCGCTCAGGAAATTGCCGGACTTTTGGGAGAAACAACAGCAGATACCAAAGTGGCGCTGCTTGAACTGATGCATCTGCTTCACGATAAGGAGGAGCGATAATGCTGTTTCATGCGGATGTGGCAGTCCGACAGCTTAACAAGCACAGCGAAGAACTTTGCGGCGATCATGTAAATATTACGCGTACGGCGGATGATACTTTTATTGTTTTGTCCGATGGCTTGGGGAGCGGCGTTAAGGCAAATATTCTTGCTATTTTAACGACTAAAATTGCTTCTTCAATGTGCCGTAAAGGAATCGCTATGGAAGATGTAGTCGCCACGATAACGGAAACTCTTCCTGTTTGTCGCCAACGAAAAATCGCTTATTCAACTTTGCATTTACTGCATTTACAAGCGGATGGACAGGCAAAAATCGTAGAATTTGATTGTCCTCGGACGTTCTTGTGTCGTGATGGTGTTGTTGTTCCTGTGCCAACGGAAGAAAAGGAAATTGCGGGCCGTCTTGTGCGTGAAGGCTCGCTGCGGTTGGTAGAAAATGATCTTCTCGTTGCAGTCAGTGACGGCGTTATTCATGCTGGTATCGGAGGTCTGTTGAATCTTGGCTGGGGCTGGGATGGTATTGCTGAGCAATTGCGGCAAATCATGCTTCAGCCTGTGCAGGGCGCGAGAGATATCAGCCAAAGTTTAATTTCTTGCTGTGAAGGATATTACACGGGAAAACCAGGAGATGATTCTACTGTTGTGGCTGTAAGGCTGCATCCGCCGCGTTGTCTTACGCTGATGGCTGGTCCTCCTCAAGATCGCCGCGCCGATTCCCGAGTGGTCTGGCGCTTGTTGAGCCAAACTGGTAGAAAAGCCATTGCCGGGGGAACGACAGCTCGAATTGTCAGCCGCATTGCCGGACGCGAGTTGCGCGTGCTCGGCGTATACGAGGACCCGCAAATACCGCCAACAGGCAAGCTTGACGGTATCGACCTGGTAACGGAAGGATTATTGACCTTAAATGCGGTAGGTGAACGCTTATTGTCTGAAGAAGAGTTGCGTATTTCTCGTAAACGGGACGGAGCGACGCTTTTAGCTCAGGAATTATTACAGGCGGACCGTATTACTATTTTGGCAGGCAAGGCGTTGAACGAGGCACATGCGCAGGCGCTGCATCTGCCATTTCAAGTTCATTTAAAAAGTCAGGTACTGCAACGCCTAGCTGGGCAACTAGAAGCCCTGGGGAAAACAGTAGTATTGGAATGGTTTTAAACAGATGGTTGACTAGAAAAAGGTAACGCTATAATTCTATTTGTTATACAGTGAAATGTGAATTGAATGAGAGAGGGTAGGTTCTGAAATCATGGCACATGTAAGTGAGATCGTTTCGATTCGGCGGAATGTATTGGCAGAATTAGCAAAATTAACCCGTGAAGGCAAGTTAGTTGCCGAAATTGAAAATTCAGCGTTTAGTTTGGTCAGTGAAAACGGCAGCCGTTATCGTTGCTGCGTGCATAAAGAGCGGGCAGTGTTAAAGGAACGCTTTAATTTGGCTATGGGACAAGAAGTGGACATGCCTTTGGCGGAAGCCGCGCAGCGCACTTTGGCAGGACAGTATGCCCAGATGCCTCTTATCCGTGTCTTGCCTGAAGCCTGCGATCAATGTCCGATCGATAAATTTTTCGTTACGAATGCCTGTCGTAACTGCATTGCCCACAATTGCAAAAACAGCTGCCCGAAAAACGCGATTATGATTGTGCAAAATCAAGCTTATATCGATAAAACCAAGTGTGTGGAATGTGGCATGTGTAA
Source organism: uncultured Anaeromusa sp. (assembly GCF_963676855.1). Classification (NCBI taxonomy): domain Bacteria; kingdom Bacillati; phylum Bacillota; class Negativicutes; order Selenomonadales; family Sporomusaceae; genus Anaeromusa; species uncultured Anaeromusa sp. The sequence goes on along the minus strand of NZ_OY781460.1, from coordinate 2,462,694 downwards.
GAAATCCTGTTCCTATGGAGCGATTATTGAAGTCAATCGTCCTTGCGAAGGTGCTTGTGAACTCAAAGCTATCAAAGCTGGTGCTGATCGTAAAGCGGTCATTGATTATGATAAATGCGTACAATGTGGCGGTTGTAAAGTTGCATGTCCTTTTGGGGCGATTTCCGACAGAACGTATTTGGTACAGGTCCTGCGGGCCATCGATGCGGGAAAACCGGTGCATGCATTGCTGGCTCCGGCTTTTATCGGGCAGTTTGGCGCTAAGGTACAGCCTGGTCAAGTTATTGCCGGCTTGAAAAAAATTGGTTTTTCCGAAATTGAGGAAGTATCTTTTGCCGCTGACATCGTCACACTTGAAGAAGCGAAAGAATTTGCAGAAACGGTGCCGCAAAAACGTTCTTTTATGACTACTTCGTGCTGTCCAGCTTTTGTGGGCATGGTGGATAAGCATTTGCCTCAAGTGAAAGAATTAGTATCAAGCACGGTTTCTCCTATGATTGCCGCCGGCAAGGTGGTAAAAGAAAAGAATCCTGAAGCAATTACCGTATTTATTGGTCCCTGTGTAGCCAAAAAATATGAAGCGGAAACCAAAGGCCAAGGTATCATTGACTATGTGCTGACGTTTGAGGAACTTCAAGGGATTTTCGAGGGACTGGAAATTGATTTAAGCGCTATGGAGGCATCTGCTTTTCAAACAACGGCTTCTCGGGACGGCAATATTTTTGCTAGAGCAGGCGGCGTGGAACAGGCTGTGAAGGATACGGCAGCCCAACTGGCACCTGACCTTGAAGTTTGCTCGCAACGTAAAGAAGGCTTGGGTGAATGCCGGATGCAGCTGTTACTTATGAAAGCAGGAAAAGTTTCCGGAAATTTCTTTGAAGGCATGGCATGTCAGGGCGGTTGTGTCGGCGGACCGGGCTCTATTGCCGATTATCGCGTTACAAGTAAGCTGGTTGATAAGTTCGGTGGTTCTGCGCAAGTTACTACAGCTCCTGAAAATGAGGCAGCTAAGCAAGCGGTGCAGCAGCAAAAAAATTGGCATCATCACGAGTGATTTTTGCCAAATTCGTCGAAATATGATATCATTATTCCCGCTTAGTATTGCTGGGAGGGGAAAACAATGTCAGGACATTCCAAGTGGGCTAATATTAAACATAAAAAGGGAAAAATGGATGCCATTCGTGGTAAAATCACTACCAAAATCGCTAGGGAAATCACAGTTGCCGTGCGCATGGGCGGCGCGGATCAAACCGGAAATATGCGTTTGAAACTGGCTTTAGGTAAGGCACGAGAAAACAATGTTCCCAAAGAAAATATTCAACGTGCCATTCAAAAAGGCCAGGGAAATCTGGAAGGAAGCAACTACGAAGAGTTGACTTATGAAGGATACGGCCCAGGGGGCGTGGCGTTGATTGTGGAAGTAATGACCGATAATCGCAATCGTACCGCTGCCGATTTGCGCCATCTCTTTTCGAAAAATGGCGGCAATATGGGGGAAAGCGGTTGCGTGTCCTGGATGTTTAAACGCAAAGGCCTGTTTACCCTGGAAAAAGAAGCTTCTTTTGATGAAGACGCATTGATGATGACGGTCCTCGAAGCCGGAGCTGACGATATGTCGGTAGAGGACGAGGAAGTGGAAGTGCTGACTTCGCCAGAGGCGTTTGCCGCAGTACAGGAAAAATTGGAAGCGGAAAAAGTAACGATTCTGTCCGCTCAGTTGGGCTTGTTTCCAGATACCCGCATAGCGGTGGAGGGCGACGACGCGACCAAGCTGATGCGATTGCTGGATACATTGGAAGAGCATGATGACGTACAAGAAGTATACGGAAACTTCGATCTTCCGGAAGAACTACTCTGATTTTTGGCGGCGCGAAGCTTTTGGCCTGGCTGGTCCGGGGCAAGGCGGAGCGTCGCTTTCTTTGCTGTTTGCAGGATTTTTAAAAAATAAAGCGAATCTATGTTCTTTGTACGCTGATTAGCGTTACAAGGAGGAACTTGGGAATTATGCGTATTTTGGGGATTGACCCGGGAACGGCAATATGTGGTTATGGCTGCGTGGATTGGATACAGGGGAGGCTGCGCCCTATTGCTTATGGCGCTATCCGCACTGGGCCTGAGCTGCCTTTAGAAAAACGTTTATTACTGATTCACGAACGACTGCAGCAATTGTTGGCAGAACTTCAACCGGAGCGAGTAGGCGTGGAACAGTTATTTTTTAATCGGAATGTAACTACGGCTATGGCTGTGGGACAGGCCCGTGGAGTCATTTTATTAGCTGCTGCACAGGCTAATTTGCCTCTTGAAGAATATACGCCAGGACAAATTAAGCAAGCAGTAACCGGCTATGGAAAAGCGGATAAAGGACAGGTAACAGGCATGACGGTCCGGCTTCTAGGTTTGAAGGAAACCCCAAAGCCGGACGATGTGGCCGATGCTTTGGCCATTGCTATATGTACGGCTCATTGCTGCGAACAGCGCAATGCTTGGCCGAGGAGGTAACGAAAAATGATCGGATTTCTTCGAGGCCGAGTGGCGCAGTTACAGCTGGAAGGCTGCTTTTTAGATGTTCAGGGAGTCGGCTATCGCTTAGCTGTTTCTGAACAAACCAGACGTACCTTGTCCGTGGGCCAGGATGCTATGCTTTTTACGCATTTACAGGTTCGGGAAGATGCCTTAGCTTTATTTGGATTTTCCCAAGAAGAAGAGTATGAGTTGTTCTTGCATTTAATCGGTGTCAGCGGTATCGGACCTAAATCAGCACTGGCTATTTTATCGGCGATTCAGCCGCAGGAATTGCGCCGTGCGGTATGCCAAAAACAGACTGCTTTGTTAGTGAAACTTCCTGGAATCGGTAAAAAAACAGCCGAACGACTTGTCTTAGAGCTAAAAGACAAGCTGGGAAGTATTCCTGATTGGGATGCAACGGGTGATCAGGCGGTTTCCGTCCAAACTGAGGCAGCCTCTTCCTTGGACGAAGCTTTGCTGGCTTTGGAATCTCTAGGCTATGGACGCAGTGAAGCGATGGCAAGTCTGCGTAAGTTTGCCGCTGAATCATTGGTAGTGGAGGAGTTAATCCGTAAAGCCTTGGGTGATTTGAGCGGTGGGAGGCAGTGATGGAAGAAACACGCGTCATTGGCGGTGATGAACTGGTTGGGGACAATTGGCAGTATAGTCTGCGTCCTAAACGTCTCCAAGAATATATTGGACAGGATCAAGTCAAAAAAAATCTTTCTATTTTTATTCAGGCGGCGATGGCTCGGCAAGAAGCGCTGGACCATGTGCTATTTTATGGTCCGCCTGGGTTAGGGAAAACTACCTTGGCCGGGATTATTGCCAATGAATTAGGGGTGCAGTTGCGCATTACCTCCGGTCCTGCCATTGAGCGTCCGGGAGATTTAGCGGCGCTTCTCACCAACCTGGGCGAGAAGGATGTTCTTTTCATTGATGAAATTCACCGTCTTTCACGACATGTTGAAGAAATACTCTACTCGGCTATGGAAGATTACGCGCTAGATATCATGATTGGCAAAGGGCCCTCGGCGCGTTCCATTCGTCTGGATTTACCTCCGTTCACTTTAATCGGGGCTACAACGAAAGCGGGGGCGCTGGCTTCGCCGCTGCGGGATCGTTTTGGCGTCATGTGCCGTTTGGAATACTATACTCCAGATCATTTGTCCCATATTGTAACTAGGGCGGCTTCGTTGCTGAACATCGAAATTGAGGAGCGAGGCGCTTGGGAAATTGCTCGTCGTTCCCGGGGAACGCCACGAGTGGCTAACCGATTGCTAAAACGAGTTCGCGATTATGCGCAAATTGCCGGCGACGGCATTATTACCTCGGAAATTGCCGATAAGGCGTTAGCTATGCTGGAAGTAGACGCGGCTGGCTTGGATCGTACGGATCGGGCTATGTTGGAGGCGATTATTCATCGCTTTGGGGGCGGACCGGTGGGCCTAGATACCTTGGCAGCAGCAATCAGCGAAGAAACAGAAACGGTGGAAGACGTATATGAACCGTTTTTGCTGCAACTTGGTTATTTGCAGCGGACTCCCCGAGGGCGCACCGCTACGATCCAGGCGTACGAACATTTGGGACTTCCCTTTCCAGGCAGCGTTCCTGCCCAGCCGGATGAGTCGGCTTTGCTTTAAGGAGGCTTTCGGACATGAATGTATTACTTCATATTTGTTGTGGGCCTTGCGCTATCTATCCTTTGCAAGCTTTGCGAGCGGATGAAGGCATTACCTCGATAACTGGTCATTTTTTTAATCCTAATATTCATCCGTATAAGGAATTTCAGCGTCGCTTGGATACGCTGCGCTCCTGGGCTCAAGAGGAAAAATTGGAGCTATTGACAGACACACGCTACTTGTTGGAAGAATTTCTGACTGGTGCTTTACAGCGGGGGGCAAACCGCTGTAGCTTTTGCTATGAAATGCGGTTGTTTGAAACCGCGAAGGAAGCAAAAAAACATGGCTTTGATGCATTTACGACGACACTGTTAGTTAGTCCTTATCAAAATCAGGATACAATTGTCGCTGCTGCAGAACTGGCGGCTAAAGAATATGGCATTCCTTTCTTACGCCGCGATTTTCGTAGCGGCTGGCAGGAAGGCGTACGCATCAGCCGTGAACGGGAAATGTACCGCCAGCCATATTGCGGTTGTGTGTTAAGCGAGCGGGATCGCTACGAAAAAAAACCTAAAAACGAATAAAAGAGTTTTTTACAAGTTGCAACTTCCAGAGGCGACAAGGAGTAACTATGAAAAAATCTTCATTTCTTCTTTTTTTGACTTGCTTTATATTGTTATTCATGACGACGGCTATACAGGCAGCACCGCAGCCGCTGGTTCGGGTGGGATTGTGGAACGGTCAGCAAAGCGTTGTTGTCGGCGCTTCCGTAGCTTATACAGTGGAAACAGAGCAAGAACAGCCAAAGTGGGCTAGTTTTAAGGCTGGCGAGCAAATTGTAATTGCTTGGCAGTCAAACGGTATGACCGTAAACGGCAAGATGCTGCGTGGACAAACCTTGTACTTGCGCAGCGATACGGAATCTGTCCGCTGGGAAGTTAATCGCAAGAAATATCGAGGCGATATTGTTTTGCGCGAAACAACAGGGAAAAACGGCTTAACGGTAATCAATGAAGTTCCGATGGAGGAATATCTTTACGGCATTTTGGGTAAAGAAATTTCGACCGGTTGGCCGGCGGAAGCAGCTAAAGCCCAGGCAGTAGCTGCTCGCAGCTATGCTCTGAATCTAATGCTGTCTGGAGATAGGCATCGTCAGGACGGGTATGATGTTTGCGCTACCGTGCATTGCCAAGTTTATGGGGGCGCTGATGCTGAATCGCCGGATATGATTCAGGCGGTTGCCGCCACCAAAGGACTTGCAGCGTATTATGAAGGACAGCCTATTCATGCCTATTTTCATGCTTCCAGTGGCGGTCATACGGAAAGCAGTGAAAATGTCTGGGGTAATGCGTTGCCGTATTTGCGAGGGGTTGCAGATGTTGACGCCCAGGCGCCCGGAAGTTCCTGGGAAAAACGCTTCAATGCGCGAGCGCTGGAAACCTTACTAACCCAGAAAGGCAAAGGCGTAGGTGTGTTGAAATCATTAGAGCTGTCTCCTTTATCGCAACCAGGGGTTGATCGGACAGAGTCTGGCCGAGTGCGTCAGGTGCAAGTGACGGGAGACAAACGCGGCCTTAGTCTCAGCGGTGTACAAATGCGCTCTTTGCTAGAATTGCCTAGCGCTTTATTTGATATTCGAGTCGTACGTGCAGTGCCTTCGGAATTGGACGTATCGGTGGAAACCTCCTATGGGACTACGGTAGAAAAGAAGATGCCGGTATCCATTAAAGAACCGGCCGAGTCAGGACGTTGGAATGATCCTGCTAGAATTCATCGAATTATTCGTCCCGCAGAAGATGTGGTCATTTTTAGCGGCCACGGCCGCGGGCATGGCGTTGGCATGTCTCAATGGGGTGCTCGCTTGCTGGCGGAAAAAAACAAATATGACTATAAACAAATTCTCCAGTACTACTACCAGGGAATTACGCTGAAAAAAGCGTATTGACACTAAAAGGGGAACAAACCATGAATGTTCAAGATTTTGATTATCACTTGCCTGAGGAATTAATTGCTCAGACGCCGTTGGCACAGCGCGATGCGTCTCGTTTAATGGTTTTGCCGCGTCAGCAGGGAGCCTGCTTGCATCGGCATTTCTTTGAACTCCCATCATTACTCCGCAAGGGCGATCTGCTCGTTTTTAATGATACCCGTGTCATCCCGGCCCGTCTGCACGGGCATAAAAAAGATACAGGTGCGAAAGTAGAAGTGTTTTTACTGAAACGGTTGGAGTTGGATCGCTGGGAAACGCTGGTGCGCCCTGGACGCAAGCTGCGTCCAGGAACGGAAGTCGTATTTTCTGAAGAATTATCTGCTGTGATTGAAGACACGACCGAGTTTGGCGGACGCATCGTGCGTTTTCGTTGTCAAGGCGTTTTTGAAGAGATATTACAACGTTTGGGAGAAGTTCCCTTGCCTCCCTACATTCATGAACAACTGTCTGATCCGGAGCGATACCAAACCGTCTACGCCAGAGAAAATGGTTCGGCAGCAGCTCCTACAGCAGGACTTCACTTTACACCGGAGTTGTTGACCCAGTTGCGCGAGCAGGGAATTCAGACGGCTTATGTGACGCTTCATGTTGGCTTGGGTACGTTTCGGCCTGTAGCTGTAGAATCTATCCAAGACCATGTCATGCATAGTGAGCAGTATGCTATTTCTGCAGAAACCGCTGCTTTAATTAACGAAACGCGCCGTCAAGGAGGGCGTGTGATTGCCGTAGGTACGACGGCGGTACGCACTCTGGAAACAGCTGGTCAAAGCGGTCAGATGCAACCTTGCAGCGGCTTTACGAACATCTTCATTTATCCGGGCTATGAGTATAAAATCATAGACGGTCTTATTACTAATTTTCATTTACCCAAATCAACCTTGCTGATGCTGGTAAGCGCGTTAGTTGGGCGAGAGCGCGTACTGGCGGCCTATAAGGAAGCTGTAGAGCAGCGTTATCGCTTTTTCAGTTTTGGCGATGCTATGTTTATTTTGTAAATTATTGAGAGGAGGTACAGCGTGGCTGTTACGTTTGAACTTATTCGTCAATGTTCGCATACAGGAGCCCGTGCAGGACGTTTGTATACGCCGCATGGCGTCTTTGATACCCCTATCTTTATGCCTGTAGGCACACAGGCGACGGTAAAAACCATGTCTCCTAGGGAACTGGAAGAAATGGGTGCAGGTATTATTCTCAGTAATACGTATCACTTGTTTTTGCGTCCTGGTCATGATTTGGTAGCCGAAGCTGGAGGCTTACACCGTTTTATGAACTGGAATCGTGGCATTTTGACTGATAGTGGCGGCTTTCAGGTTTTTAGTCTAGGAGCATTACGTAAAATTACCGAAGAGGGCGTCACCTTTCGCTCTCATATTGACGGATCCAAACAGTTTTTATCGCCGGAGAAAGCCACTGAGGTGCAAATGGCTTTGGGATCCGACATCATCATGGCTTTTGATGAGTGCGTACCGTATCCGGCGGAACATGATTATGCGAAACAATCAACCGAGCGGACGACTCGCTGGGCGGAGCGCTGCTTGAAAGCGCATACGCGCAAAGATCAAGCGTTGTTTGGTATTGTTCAGGGCGGCATGTATAAGGATTTGCGGGCGCAAAGCGCTAGAGAGCTTGTTGAATTTGATCTTCCGGGCTATGCCATCGGCGGTCTCAGCGTTGGCGAACCCAAACCCTTGATGTATGAAGTGTTGGAGCATACAGTTCCCTTGTTGCCGACAAATAAGGCCCGCTATTTGATGGGAGTAGGCACGCCAGATTGCTTAATAGAAGGCGTACATCGCGGCGTTGATATGTTCGACTGCGTATTCCCTACGCGTGTGGCCCGCAATGGTACAGTCATGACCTGGCAGGGGAAACTGGTCGTGAAAAACGCGGAATACGCCCGCGATTTTCGGCCCATTGACACCGAATGTGGTTGCTATACTTGCCGCAATTTTAGCCGTGCATACCTACGGCACCTGTTTAAGGCGGAAGAAGTTTTAGCATTGCGCCTAGCGACCATCCATAATCTATATTTTCTTTTGGATTTCATGCGTCGTATGCGTCAAGCGATTATTGAGGATCGTTTTTTATCGTTTCGTGATGATTTTTGGCATATGTACGAAAAACGTTAAAAGGATTTTTTTAGTTTGTGTTGAATAGGGAATAGGTAGTTCTGAAAGCGAGGTGAACATACTTGTCAGAAGAAACTCTGCAGATGCTCTTTAGCTATGCACCGATTATTTTAGTGGGTCTGGTTTTCTACTTCATGTTGTACCGGCCCCAGAAGAAACAGGAAAAGACCCGTCACGAAATGCTAGACAACCTGAAAAAAGGTGACAGAGTCGTTACGATCGGTGGCGCTCATGGAACCATTACTGCCATCACTAAGGACAAAGTGACGTTGAAGGTAGCGGAAAAGGTAGAGATCGATTTCGCACGTACCTCCATCGCCAGCAAGCCTAACGGCAGCACCGACAATGGCGAAAAACTTTAACACAGTTGAGGTAAAGCAGGCGGCGAGACGTCATTTCGCCGCCTTGCGCCATTCTCTAAGCACATCGGCAAAACACGAGCGTAGTGCGATGCTTTGCCAACAGATTTTAAGCTGTGCGTCCTGGTCTCAGGCGGAAAAAATATTGTTTTACTGGCCTCTTACGGGGGAGGCGGATGTGCGGGCATTGTTACAAGAAGCGCAAAAGCAAGGAAAAGAATCTTATTTGCCTTTGCTAGATACGAAACGGCCTGGTTTGATGGAAGCTGCTGCCTATACAGGCGAAGCATGCCTACAGCAAGGGGAACATGGCATATGGCAGCCGCAGAATACGTGGGTTCTTGCACCAGAAGAGCTGAATTTGATTTTAATCCCAGCCTTGGCATTTGATGTTAGTGGTTATCGTTTGGGATTCGGCGGGGGATATTATGACCGCTATCTACTGCGTTCGCAAGCAATCCGTTTGGGCGTCTGCTGGGAATGCTGCCTTTCGTTAGAACCATTGCCCAGAGAGAAGCACGATATACCTGTGCATTACATAATGACAGAAGAAAAATGTCGTATGGCAAATAAATTTGTGTAACAAGGAGGAAGAACTAGTGAGATGGTCTTATTTTGGCAAGTTTTTGGCCATCATTGCAGCGATAGTGCTGGTGGCTGGAGTATATACGCTTCCTTTAGCGTTGTCCATCAAGCAAGGCCTTGATTTGCAAGGCGGCACCCATGTGGTCATGGAGGCCGTGGATACGCCGGAAGCCAAGGTGGACGATGATTCCGTCCAGAGGGTAGTAAAAATTATCGAACGCCGCGTTAATGAACTGGGCCTTACGGAACCCATTATTCAACGCCAGGGAGAACGACGTATTATCGTTGAACTTCCAGGCGTTAAAGATCCTGAAAAAGCAATCGAAATGTTGGGAAAAACAGCGTTACTGGAGTTTCAAGATGAAGCTGGTCAAACCGTGTTAAGCGGTATGGATCTTAAAGACGCCAAAGCGCAAATTGACCAAGGAAAACGGAATTTGGTCGGTTTGGAGTTTTCCGACGAGGGCGGTAAAAAATTTGCTGATTTGACGCGAAAAAATATTGGTAAAAAAATTAGCATTCTTTTGGATAAACAAGTGTTGACCAGTCCGGTAGTAGAAGAAGTTATTCCTAATGGCAAAGCTGTTATTACCGGCCAACGCAGCATTGAAGAAGCCCAGCAGTTGGCCATTTTACTGCGTTCCGGTTCTCTGCCTGTCAAGGTAGAAGTGCTGGAAACCAGAACAGTCGGTCCGACTTTGGGTGAAGATTCCAAGCAAAAGAGTCAGTTCGCCTTTACCGTTGGCGTAGGCGCCGTTGTACTCTTTATGGGTCTTTTCTATCGAATTCCAGGCATGGTGGCCAATGTGGCCCTGGTCCTGTATGTACTCATGCTGCTCTTGGCGCTCAAACTTTTGAACGCAACCTTGACGCTGCCTGGCATTGCCGGCATCATCTTGTCGGTCGGCATGGCAGTTGATGCGAACGTGTTGATCTTCGAGCGTTTCAAGGAAGAATACCGCAGCGGTAAGTCACTGCGCGCCGCGATGGATGCAGGCTATAGCCGAGCCTTTATGACCATCTTGGATTCACATATGACGACGCTGATTGTTTCGGTTATCTTGTTCTTTACTGGTACAGGGCTTTTGAAAGGCTTTGCCATTACGCTTGGCTTAGGTATCATCCTCAGCTTGTTTACAGCAACAGTGGTGGCTCATTACATGCTGAAGCTGCTCTTTAAGAGCAAGCCCTTTCAAAATCACAAAATGTTTGGCGCATAGGAGGTGACGAAGAAAATGAAGTTCGATATTATCGGCAAGCGCTATTTTTGGTTTGCCTTATCAATTTTAATTACGGTTCCCGGTCTGGTTTCCATTGCGGTGCAGGGGTTTAACCTGGGGATTGATTTTACCGGCGGTACGTTGTTGGACTTGAAATTCGCTCGTCCCGTCACAGTCGCCGAAGTTCGGGATGTCATGAAAGACGTGCATATGGAGGGCAGTACCATTCAACTTGTAGCGAATGAGCAAGTGGATGCGGCGCCGAATGTGTTTATACGTACCGGCGTGCTGACCGAAGTGCAGCGTCGTGACATTATGGCGGATATGACTGATAAGTTAGGGCATTATGATCTCATGCGCGTAGAAAAAGTGGGGCCGACGATTGGTGCGGAACTGGCAAAGAATGCAGTTATCGCCTTGCTTTTATCGTGGGCGACTATTATTGCTTATATTACCTACCGCTTTGAATTCAAATTCGCCATTTCAGGCATTTTAGCCTTAGTGCATGACGTGTTGGTCGTGCTAGGCATCTTTTCAATCTTTCAGATTGAAATTGACAGCGCCTTTGTGGCGGCATTGCTGACCATTGTCGGTTTTTCCATTAACGACACCATTGTTATTTTTGACCGCATTCGGGAGAATTTGAAAAACCATCGTAAGGCTGAAAATATTCACGAGTTGGTAAATCGCAGCATTTGGCAGACGATGACTCGTTCCATTTACACGGTTTTGACGGTGCTGTTTGTTACCTTGGCTCTGTATCTTTTTGGCGGCGACACGACCAAGAACTTCTCCTTGGCCATGTTGATCGGCTTTGCCAGCGGTGCGTATTCTTCCATCTTTTTTGCCAGCCCGCTATGGGTTACCTTTAAAGACCATGAAGGAAACAAGCGCAAGGCTGCGAAAGCTTCCTAATAGCTAGACGCACTAGGACTGCATACCAACGAACTTGGTGTGCAGCCCTTTTTTCATGTAATCCCCTTCTTTTTCTCATTTGGAGAAAGGTATTCTCAACTCAAGAGAGAATAGTAGTATCAATCAGCACTAAAGTGGTTGCTGTATTTTCTTTAATCAGGTGATGGATGTTGAAAAAATACTGGCAGATTGCTTCTGCCGAACGAAAACAAGTTGAAATGCTCGCAGACGCTTTAGGGCTGGATGTGCTTCTGGCGAGATTATTGGTGTTACGCGGTATAAATACGGCCGAGGCGGCTCGGGATTTTTTATTTGGCACTGTAAAATCCTGTCTTGATCCTTTGCAAATGAAGGATATGGATCGCGCAGTGGCTCGGACTCTGCAGGCGATTGCCAAGGGAGAATCTATTGTCGTTTATGGCGACTATGATGTGGACGGGGTAACGGCGACGACTCTTTTGACAAGAGTACTTCGTCAATTGGGAGCTTTAGCGAAGACGTATATTCCGGATCGCCAGGAAGAAGGCTACGGCGTTCATTTGGAAGCGTTGCGCAAACTGCGCCAAGATGGTTGTGCGTTAGTCATTACGGTGGATTGCGGGATTTCCGCCATACAAGAAGCGGCGGCGACAGGCATCCCCGATTTAATCATAACCGATCATCATGAACCAGGAAGCACCTTGCCGGAAGTTGTAGCGGTTTTAAATCCGAAACGAAAAGACTGTTCCTATCCGGATAAAAGCTTGGCCGGCGTAGGAGTGGCGTTCAAGCTGGCGCAAGCTTTATGGGAAAAATTGCAGTCAACGGCAATGCTTCCAGGCTACTGCTATGAATTGGCTGCAGTCGGCTCGGTGGCGGATATGGTTCCCCTTCAGGGAGAGACGCGTCTTTTAGTGCGTGAAGGCTTGAAGCGACTTACAAAGCCGGAATGCTGCGGTTTGGAAGCGTTGCTGAAGGTCAGCAATGTTAAAACGCCTGTTTCCGCTGGAAATGTTGCTTTTTCGCTGGCGCCGCGTCTGAATGCCGCCGGCAGAATGTCGTTGGCTCAAAGTAGTCTGCAGTTATTATTGACGTCAAAACCGGAAGAAGCGGACATATTGGCTCAGGAGCTGGACGAGGAGAACAAACTGCGCCAAGAGACGGAGCGAAGCATCGTGGAAGCCGCTGTTTTACAATGTGAAAATCGTTCGCTGACTTTGCAGAATGTACTCATTGTAGCAGGAGAAAATTGGCATCCTGGTGTCATTGGCATTGTTGCTTCTAGACTGGTGGAGCGCTACTATCGCCCTACCATTGTGCTCAGCCTGAGCGAAGATGGCTGGGCTAAAGGCTCTTGCCGCAGTATTCCCGGATTTGATATGCATCAGGCCTTGCAGGGGTGCAGTCACTTGCTGGAACGCTTTGGCGGTCACAAGCAAGCGGCAGGCTTGACCATGCTAGCTGAAAATGTGGCTGCCTTGCAAGAAGCCATGAATCGACAAGCGGAGCAGATGCTGCAAAAAGCGGATTATGTACCAAAGGTGTCTGTGGATGCTCTTGTTTCTTTAGACATGGTGAATGAAGCCTTGTTAGAGAAGCTGGCGCTCTTAGAGCCTTATGGGATCGGTAATCCGCGTCCCCGGCTGCTGCTGCAAAACCTTCACTTGCAAGGCGAAGCCCGGCGTTTGGGAAAAGAAAAAGAACACTTAAAACTGACGGTTCAGCAAAATGATGTTATTTGTCCGGTTTTGGCTTGGCGTCAGGGAGAAAAAGCGTGTTATTTGCCTCAAGATACCTTGTTAGACGTAGTTGCAACTCCCGAGGGCAATGTTTGGCGAGACGAGCTGCAGGTTCAGCTTGTAGCCGAAGATTTTGCTCCCTCCAGGCAGGAAGAAAACCAAACAAAGATCTTGGATTATCTAGCGCCGGATATGGCTGGGCTGCGTCAACTCTATGCGGCCATGCGGCATTGTTTACAGCTTGCCACTGGTCAAGAAGGACTGACGCCGGAACAGTTGCGGCGCCAACTGCAACAAAAATGTCGTTTGTCGGTGGCTTCGTCGGCTTTGGCGCAGGCTTTGAACGTTTTTTCGGAAGTCTCTCTGATTGCTTATGCCGGAGAGGCCGCCCCAATAGCCTTATTGCCGCCGCCTGCGCAACGTCTGGACATTAGCGGTACCCAAGGGTATGAACAAGGTTGCTTGCTGCGTCAGGAAGTGCTGGATATTTGGCTGCAGCGCGTGGAAATACAAGGGTTGTCACAAACATGGATTTGACGAGGTGCACACATGCTCAACGGATCAGAGCTTTGTATTGAAGATATTATTCAAAAAATCAAAACATACCAACCAGATGCTGTGAGTGAGCAAGTGCTGGAGGCGTATGAGTTTGCCAAGAAAGCTCATGCCGGGCAAACCCGGGTTTCCGGTGAAGAATACATCATTCATCCTTTGGGTGTCGCCAATATTTTAGCGGACCTGCAGATTGATGCTGTAACCATCATCGCTGCGTTGCTTCATGACGTGGTGGAGGATACTACGTTTTCCTTAGAAGACGTGGAAAAGCGTTATGGTAAGGAAGTGGCGATGCTTGTTGACGGCGTCACCAAATTGAGTCGAATTGAGTACAAATCCAAAGAAGAGCAGCAGTTGGAAAATTACCGCAAAATGTTTTTAGCCATGGCGAAAGACTTGCGGGTAGTTTTAATCAAACTGGCGGATCGTCTGCACAATATGCGTACGCTTAAGTATATGAGTGAAAGCAAGCAAAAACGAATTGCTCAGGAAACCTTGGAGATTTTTGCTCCCTTGGCGCACCGCTTAGGTATTTCCAATGTAAAATGGGAATTGGAAGATTTGGCTTTCCGTTACCTGGAGCCGGAGCAGTATTACAGTTTAGTAGAAAACGTCAAGCAGAAACGTCGCGAACGCGAACGGTTGATTAATGACGCGATCGCCATGCTGCAAGAGCGGTTGGCTCTTGTCGATATCGCCGGTGAAATTCAAGGACGGCCTAAGCATTTCTACAGTATTTTCCGTAAAATGCAAAAAGATAATAAAGAATTAAGCCAGATTTATGATTTGCTGGCCATTCGTATTCTTGTGGACAATGTGAAAGATTGCTATGGCGCTCTAGGCGTGGTGCATACCCTTTGGAAACCGTTGCCAGGACGCTTTAAAGACTATATTGCCATGCCCAAGTCCAACATGTATCAATCGCTCCATACTACCATTATTGGCACAGAAGGACAGCCTCTGGAAATACAAATTCGAACAAAAGATATGCATCGTATTTCTGAATACGGCGTGGCAGCCCACTGGCGATACAAAGAAGGCGGCCGTGGCCCTGGCAAGGAGTTTGATCAAAAGCTTTCTTGGGTGCGGCAGCTTTTAGAGTGGCACCAGGATTTACGGGATCCTAGAGAATTTCTAGAAACTGTAAAAATGGATGTTTTCGCGGATGAAGTGTTTGTGTTTACGCCACGAGGCGATGTACTAGATCTGCCTACTGGCTCGGTTCCTATTGACTTTGCCTATCGTGTGCATACTGATGTAGGACATCGTTGCGTAGGCGCTCGAGTCAACGGCAAGATGGTTCCTTTAGAATACAAGCTGACTAATGGGGATATTGTGGAAATTATCACGGCTAAACAAGGGAATGGTCCCAGCCGGGATTGGCTTAATATTGTTGGTTCTTCGGAAACACGCAATAAGATACGCAGTTGGTTCAAGAAAGAAAAACGCGAAGAGAATATTATTAAAGGCAAAGAGCAGCTGGAAAAGGAAGTTAAAAAATTTGGCTACGAGTGGAAGGAAATCGTCAAAAGCGATCGTTTGCAGGAAGTGGCTAAAAAATTCAACCTTACCGGAGGCGACGACGATATTTTTTCCGCTCTTGGCTACGGGGGCTTAACGGCGCATGCTGTACTGACCAAGCTGTTAGAAATATACAAACGGGATACAAAAAAAGCGGTTCCCCAAGATATTACGGAGCTGTTAAACGAAATCAAGCCCAAAGTAGTAAAATCGAAAGTGGGTCAGGGGATTCTTGTAGGCGGCGAGGGCGGCTATATGGTGCGTCTGGCGCGTTGCTGCAATCCAGTTCCCGGTGATGCGATTGTCGGTTATATTACGAGAGGCCGAGGCATTACAGTACATCATGCGGAATGCAATAACGTTCTTAGCAACCGCGAAGAATATGAGCGCATGATCTCCGTCAGTTGGGACATTGGACAAGGACAGACTTATAAGGTCATGGTAGAAGTAACCTGCGCTGATCGGCCAGGACTTCTGTCGGAATTGATGATTATTCTTTCTGAAAGTAAGACCAATGCCAGCTCGGTAAACGCTAGGGCGCATAAAGACAAAACGGCTACGGTGACCTTTATACTTGATATTACCAACACAAGCCAGTTGGAAAGCATTATGACAAAATTGCGTCGAGCTAAGGATGTATACAGCGTCTATCGGGTCAAGCAAAGCAAGGGAGGAATTGTGTGAGAGCCGTTGTCCAACGCACGAAGTCTTCTCAAGTAACTGTAGACGGTCGCTTAGTGGGCGCCATTGGCCCAGGTTTGACGGTGCTTTTAGGGGTAGGAGAAGGAGATACAGCTAAAGATGCTGTGTATTTGGCCGATAAAATTGTTGGTTTGCGCATTTTCCATGACGAAGCAGGGAAAATGAACTGCTCCCTTGCCGAGGTAGGTGGTTCTTTATTGGTTGTTTCCCAATTCACCTTGTACGGAGATTGCCGGAAGGGACGCCGGCCAGGGTTTGACCAGGCGGCGCCACCGGAGGAAGCAAAATCCCTTTATGAATATTTTTTGTCTCTTTGCCGAGCAAAAGAGCTGACGGTGGCGGCCGGGGAGTTTCAGGCGGAGATGCTTGTCACCTTGGAGAACGACGGGCCAGTTACTATTTTGTTGGATAGCCGGAAATTATTTTAAGATACATGGGTAAGGAGAACCAAGCAATGGAAATTATTCAACTGCCAGTTGGGCCTTTGGGCACTAACTGCTATATTGTGATTAGCAAGGAAGAGCATGTGGCGATGGTCATTGATCCCGGCGGAAACGGCGATGATATCTTGCGCATTCTTCGCGAAAAGAATGCTGCCTTGACCTATATTGTCAATACCCACGGCCATGCAGACCATATTGCGGCTAATGGTATTTTAGCGGA
This sequence comes from uncultured Anaeromusa sp., assembly GCF_963676855.1. NCBI lineage: Bacteria > Bacillati > Bacillota > Negativicutes > Selenomonadales > Sporomusaceae > Anaeromusa > uncultured Anaeromusa sp. The sequence goes on along the minus strand of NZ_OY781460.1, from coordinate 2,446,210 downwards.
AGCTACTGGTGCGTCGGTACTGATTCACGAAGCGGATGCTGCGATGTTGACAAGTCCGCACCGTAATCTTTCTACTTTTATTGGCGATGCAGTCATTTTAAAACCGGCTGACTCGTTTCTTAAAGCAAGAGACGTATTGAAGCTAGGGTCGCTTTCTTTTACCATTTTGGAAACGCCAGGGCATACGCCAGGCGGCCTTAGTCTCTACGGCGAAGGCGTTTTATTTAGCGGCGACACGCTCTTTGCCGAATCAGTAGGCCGAACTGATTTCCCCGGCGGTTCGCATCAACAATTACTGGCAAGTATTCAAGAACAGCTTTTTGCGTTGCCTTTGGAAACAAAAGTGTTACCAGGGCACGGGCCCAGCACGACCATCGGCTGGGAAAAAGAACATAACCCGTTTATTTTTTAGGCAAACAGCCGAAAGGGTGTGGAATTTATGCAACTTGATATGACAGATGTTCGAAAAACCTTTCGCGAGCGGCAGTACAAGCTGACGCCGCAAAGACAAATTATTTTACAAGCGTTTTTGAATCATCAAGATGAGCATCTTTGCGCGGAAGACGTTCATCAAATTGTACGGCGCGAAGCACCAGAAATTGGGTTGGCTACCGTTTATCGTACATTGGATTTATTAAGTGAACTGGATCTTTTGCAGAAAATGGATTTCGGTGACGGCCGCAGCCGCTATGAAATTAATGGGCCTGACACAGGTCATCATCACCATCATTTGATCTGTGTTTCTTGCGGCAAAGTAAAAGAATTTGAAGACGATCTTTTGGATTCTTTAGAAGAAGTAATTTCAGAGCGCAGCAAATTTCAGATTGTTGATCATCAGGTCAAATTTTACGGTTATTGTCAGGAGTGCCAGAAAAAGAATGACGCTTGATGGATATATTCGTACAACAGCAGATCAAGGTGATGCCCGCGCCGTACAGGATGTAATGAGCCTGTACGGTATTCCTCTTGTTAAGGAAGCTACTGCCAATACCTTGGTCGTAGCCAGCGAGGTATTACCGGAACGAGTGAATACGTCTCTGGCTTGGCAAGGTCACACCTGGCGAGAAACACATGAAATCGTATTTTTTCATGAGCAAGATCAGGCTGCCCCTGGGCGAGTGGTGCGGCGTAATTTAGCTTTATTGTTGGAGCAGGCCGTACATCTTCCACGAAGCTCCTGGGGTACACTGCGAGGCGTTCGGCCAGGAAAAATTGTCCGGCGTCTTTTAGATGAAGGGTATACAAAGGCAGATATTGCTGCGGCTTTCGAGAAGGAATACTTGGCAGCACCGGAAAAAGCAGCGCTGCTGATGGAAATTGCGTTTCGACAGCGAGCTATCTTACCGCCGGAAACGCCCCGTTCTGTTGGCGTATATATCGGAATTCCTTTTTGTCCCAGCCGCTGCTTATACTGTTCTTTTCCTTCTTTTGTATTGCCGCCACAAGAAAAATTGCAGCTTTTCATGCAAGCTCTTAAGGCGGATATTGTGAGCGCCGGACGTCTTTTGCGTCAGCAGCAATTACAGATGGAAACCCTCTATATTGGCGGCGGCACACCGACGAGTCTGCCTGCCAAGGAGCTGGAGCAACTGTTTTCTTGGATTCTAGAGTATTTAGGCAATCCGAATCTAGGGGAATGGACAGTGGAAGCCGGACGTCCAGACAGTTTGAATGCAGCGAAGATTGCCGTTCTCAAAGGATTTCCTATTTCGCGTTTAAGCTTAAATCCGCAATCAATGCAAGAAAAAACGCTGCAAAGGATTGGACGGAAGCATAGTGTACAGGATATAATAGAAATGTTCGCCTCTTTGCGGCAAAACGGTTTTAGCAATATAAACATGGATATTATTCTGGGCTTGCCTGGCGAAACGCCGGCCGATGTGCAGTATACGCTGCAGGAAATTGCCAAACTTTCCCCGGAAAGCTTGACGGTTCATACGTTGGCTCTCAAGCGCGGCTCCGCCTTGGCGGAAAAGCTGCTTTTGCAAGAAGACGTACCGTTGCCTGACGCCACTGCGGTGGCCGAGATGATTGAAGCCTCGCGAAAGGGTGCTAGAGCTATGGGGATGACACCCTATTATCTTTATCGTCAAAAGCAGATGGCAGGTCAATTTGAAAATATCGGCTACGCTAAAACAGGAAGCGAATGCGCTTATAATATTCGCGTCATTGAAGAGCGCCAAAGCATCTTAGGCATTGGCCCTCATGCAACAAGTAAAATTGTTGAACCGGACGGTTATCGACTGCATAATTGTTACCATGCCAAGCAGGTAGACTGCTATATACGCGATATCGATCGCTACATTGCAAACCGCGAAGACGCGTTCATGCGTCTTGCGGAAAGGAAGTGACCACTTTGCTGACAAGCGCACCTCGAGGTACTAAAGACATTTTGCCTGCGGCTAGCGCACAATGGCAAGAATTAGAGAAAATCATACGCCAGTTGTGCAGCCGCTTTGGCTACCAAGAAATTCGCACACCTGTTTTCGAACATACTGAGTTGTTCATTCGGGGGATTGGCGAGACCACCGATGTGGTGGAAAAAGAAATGTACACTTTTACTGACCGCGGTGAGCGCAGTCTGACTCTCCGACCGGAAAACACAGCTTCCGTTGTGCGGGCGTATCTGGAAAACAAGCTGTACGGCGAAGCCGAACAACCTACAAAACTTTTTTACTTGGGTCCTATGTTTCGCTATGACCGTCCTCAAGCAGGCCGGTATCGTCAATTTCATCAATTTGGCGTAGAAGTTCTCGGAGCAGCAGCACCGACAGTGGATGCGGAAGCCATTGCTTTAGCCATACATCTTTTTCAGGGGTTAGGGCTTACAGAACTCACGTTGTTCATTAACTCTGTAGGTTGCCCGACGTGTCGGCCTGCTTACCGGGAAGCTCTGCAGAGCTATTTGCGACCGCAGTTGGATTCGCTGTGTTCGGACTGTAAAAGTCGCTTTGACCGTAATCCTATGCGCATTTTAGACTGCAAGAGCGAAGCTTGCCGTCAGGCCAGCCAAGGGGCGCCACAAATGCTGGAATGTCTCTGCCCAGAGTGCCATGATCATTTTACCGGCTTAAAAGCGTTACTGGAAGCTGCAGATATTTCGTATAGTATCAACACCAATTTGGTACGCGGCCTTGATTATTATACAAAAACTGCTTTTGAAATTCAGTATGCTCCTTTGGGAGCGCAAAGCGCCGTCTGCGGCGGCGGACGCTATGACGGGCTTGTATCCCAGTGCGGCGGTCCAGATACTCCTGGTATTGGCTTTGCTGTCGGCTTGGAACGTTTGCTGCTGGCCTTAGAAAAGCAGGATCTGCTTCCAGCTACAACTCGTCACAGCGATGTGTTTATTGCACCTTTAGGGAAGGAACAAACGCCGCCGGCCTTTGCGTTGCTGCTGCAACTGCGTAAAGAAGGTCTGACTGCAGACATGGATTTTCTGGGACGCAGCCTCAAGGCGCAGCTCAAACAAGCTAATCGTCAAAAAGCGCGCTTTGCACTACTATTGGGCGAGGAAGAATGTGCCAGTCAGCAGGTTCAGCTAAAGGATCTGGAAACTGGCGAGCAGCGGTTGGTAAGTGCCAAGGAAGCAATTGGCGCTATAAAAGAAGAGATGGGGGAATAGCACGATGTTAGATACAATGACAGGCTGGGTGCGTACACACAGCTGTAACGATTTAAGGGAAAATCACCAGGGACAAGAGGTCATCCTTTGCGGCTGGGCCGCTAGACGTCGCGATCACGGCGGCTTGATTTTCGTGGATCTCCGGGACCGCTCCGGCATGGTGCAACTGGTTTTTGCACCAGAAGTAGGCGAAGAGGCTTTTCGCAAAGCAGAAACCGTACGTTCCGAATTTGTTTTAGCTGTAAAAGGGGAAGTTCGCAACCGCGATGCGGCAACGGTTAACTCCAACATGGACACCGGCGCTATTGAAGTGTTTTGCCGGGAATTGCGCATTCTCAATGCCGCTAAAACGCCTCCATTCTACATTCAAGATGATGTAGATGTCGATGAAATGGTACGCCTGAAATATCGTTATTTGGATCTGCGGCGGCCGGAAATGCAACGCAATTTAATGTTGCGCCATCGCGTGACCAAAGCCATGCGCGACTTTTTTGATAATCAGGGCTTCTGTGAAGTGGAAACGCCTATGTTAACGAAAAGTTCTCCTGAAGGCGCTCGCGATTACCTTGTACCCAGCCGTGTAAATCCAGGTCGCTTCTATGCGCTGCCGCAGTCTCCTCAGCTATTCAAGCAACTGCTGATGGTAGCTGGCATGGAAAAATATTTCCAAATCGTACGCTGTTTCCGTGATGAAGATTTGCGTGCTGACCGGCAACCAGAATTTACCCAACTGGATGTAGAGATGTCCTTTATTGATAGAGAACAAATTTTGTCGATGATGGAACGTTTGGTAGCCCATCTTTTCCAGGAAGCACTGGGCGAGTCTATTGCCGCTCCCATGCTGCGCATGACCTACGATGAGGCGATGAGCCGTTACGGATCAGATAAACCAGATTTGCGTTTTGGGATGGAGCTTATTAATGTATCCGAAGTTGTGAGTGGTTCGAATTTTAAAGTTTTTGAAAGCGTACTGCAAAATGGCGGACAAGTTAAAGCCATTAACGTCAAAGGATATGCCAGCATTCCACGCCGTGAATTAGATGGCTTGGTTGACTTTGTGGCTCCTTACGGAGCTAAAGGATTGGCTTGGATGTGTTTCCAAGCAGAAGGTATCAAATCGCCAATCGCTAAATTCTTCAGTGAAGATATGTTGGCTGAATTGGCCAAAGTTACCGGCGCCGTCGAAGGCGATTTGCTGCTGATGGTAGCGGATAAGCCCTCTGTTGTAGCCAATGCTTTGGGGCATTTGCGTTTGGAAATGGCAAAGCGTCTTAATTTGATTGACGAAAACAAGCTGTGCTTCTTATGGGTAGTTGACTTTCCGATGTTCGAATACGATGAGGAAGAAAAGCGTTGGGTGGCAATGCATCACCCCTTCACCTCACCTCGGGACGAAGATATAGAATTCTTGGAAAGTGACCCAGGTCGTATTTATGCCAAAGCGTACGATATGGTTTTGAACGGTACCGAAATTGGCGGCGGCAGTATTCGTATTTACCAAAGTCAGATTCAAGAAAAAGTATTCAAAGCCATTGGGTTGACGCCGGAAGAAGCGTATAGTAAATTTGGGTATCTCTTAGATGCCTTTGAATATGGCGCTCCTCCGCATGGCGGCATTGCTTTCGGCTTAGACCGACTCGTTATGCTTATGGCTAAACGTCCGTCCATTCGCGACGTCATCGCTTTCCCCAAAACGCAAAGCGCCAGTTGTGCTATGACGCAGGCACCCAGCGATGTGTCCGAACGGCAACTGCGCGAATTGCACATTAAGTCTACTGTTATTGCTAAAAACTAAGACTATTCGCCGTTTTTCCGGGGCTTCAAAGCGTAGAAAACCTAGGCGGTACTTGCCAAATATCGATAATTCTGCTATTATGAAGCTGAAGAAAAGAGTACTACTTTTAACCCGACTGTGTGCGTATGCTGCCTGGTATGTTTTGAGCCAACACTTTTACAACGGGAGTCCGGTCTCTGAATAAGACGTGCAGGCCCTTTACGGGGATCCATTGATTTTTCAGGAGGGCACCCACCTGCTAATGCAGGTTCAAAACTAGTGGGCGAGACGGCATGGTGGGGTTAGTTTTTTCATAATAATTTTTTAGACTCGACAATTTTGTCGAGTCTTTTTACCTATTATAAGAACTATATGTTTGCTTAGATCAGGTAGGAGGTTTCTTAAGAATATGCATCGCTTTTCACGTACCGAAATGCTTATCGGTTCTCAAGGTCTACATACCTTGCAAAATTCCGCCGTGTCCGTCTTTGGTGTCGGCGGCGTTGGCTCTTTTGCAGTAGAAGCTTTAGCGCGAGCGGGTATTGGTCGACTGACTTTGATTGATCACGATGTGGTTAGTCTGACGAATTTGAATCGCCAACTTCCAGCTTTATCAAGCACCATAGGGCAGCCCAAAGCCGCCGTGCTGAAAGAGCGAATTTTGGACATCAATCCAGACTGTCAGGTAGAAGTTATTCAAGAAGCCTATGGAGAGGCAAAAGGAGACTGGTTGCAGCCTGAACGCTGGGATTTTATTGTGGATGCCATCGATTCGATGGACGCTAAAATTGACTTACTTGTTCGCGCTCATCGTCTGGGCATACCTATTGTATCGAGCATGGGCGCTGGCAATAAGCTAAATCCAGAGGCGTTTCACATTGTAGATATTGCTAAAACCCACACTTGCCCTATGGCCAGAAACGTCAGACGTCTTTTAAAACAAGCAGGAATCACCAAAGGAATTCCGGTGGTGTTCTCTACGGAAAAACCATTTGCACCGGCTGACGCTGAACCGGAAGAAGCGCATTTGCGCCGGCAAGTACCGGGAAGCATTTCCTTTGTTCCCTCTACGGCGGGACTGTTATTAGCCGGCTATGTAGTACGTTCCTTGCTGCGCTTAGCCTAGGAACAAAGGAGGGTGTTACTTTGGATTTATTTTCATTAGCCGAGGAGAAAAACACGAACCGCAAACCACTAGCCGTGCGCATGCGCCCGCAAAAACTATCCGAACTGGCAGGGCAGGAACACCTTGTTGGCCCTGACTCCTTTCTGCGGCGTATGATTCAGGCGGATACGCTGCCCAGCCTAGTTTTATACGGTCCCTCTGGTACCGGAAAGACGACGTTGGCAGAACTGATTGCCACAACTACCGGAGCGGTTTTTGAACGCTTAAACGCCGTGACCGCAGGTACGGCAGATTTACGCAAAGAACTGGCAGCGGCGCAGGAACGACGCCAACTCTATGGCAAGGCTACGATTCTTTTTGTTGATGAGTTTCATCGCTTTAACAAAGCCCAACAAGATGTATTGCTGCCCTATGTCGAGGATGGGCGGATTACACTGGTTGGCGCTACGACGGAAAACCCTTATTTTGAAATTAATGGCCCTTTGCTCTCACGCATGCGGGTCCTGCGTCTGGAGCCATTGACGCCAAAACAACTGGAAGCTCTGCTTAAACGGGCCCTTGAAGATGAGGAGCGAGGCCTGGGCAAGCGGCGGTTGCAGGCGGAATCTTCCCTTTGGAACGGTATTACCGGCTTAGCCGGCGGCGACGCACGTACCGCCTTAAATCTTCTAGAACAATGCGCCGCTATGGTAGAAGATGAGGAAACGCTGACCTTGGCGGTGTTAGAAAAAGTTGCCGACGAAAAGCTGCAGCGTTTTGACAAAAATGGCGACGCTCATTATGATACGGTATCCGCGTTTATTAAGAGTATGCGCGGCTCTGATCCAGATGCGGCAGTACATTATCTGGCCCGGCTGTTGGCGGCAGGGGAGGATTTGCAATTTATCGCGAGGCGCATCGTAATTTGTGCGGCTGAAGACGTGGGCAACGCTGATCCCCAAGCGTTGGTAGTGGCTATGGCGGCGGCTGAGGCGGCGCGTTTTGTAGGCTTGCCGGAAGCGCGCATTCCTTTGGCGCAGGCTGTCGTCTATATTGCGACGGCACCCAAGAGCAATGCCTCTTATCTGGCTATTGATGCGGCCTTAGGAGATGTGCGGCATCAAGAATGCGGCAGCGTTCCGCTGCATTTAAGAGACTCTCATTATCGCGGCGCTGCCCAATTCGGCCATGGTGCAGAGTATCGCTATAGTCACGATTTCCCCGGTCACTGGGTAGCTCAAGAGTACTTGCCAGAGCCGTTGCAAGGCCGTCGTTACTATGAGGCTGCCCCAGGGCCAGAAAAGGCGCGTTGGGATGAGACAAAACATCATCAAGGAAGGGAACCGCAGTGACCAAGAAGAGTAGGGAAAATAAATCGTAGTTTTAAGCAAACCAAAGCCTAATTCCGTCTAAAAGCAACCTCAGATAGGGGTTGTTTTTTTTCTTGTTATTTGCTATAGTAAAAGCAAATAAAACCAATCGTATTAGTCGGAAAAGAAAGGGGATTGCCGTGAAGCTATCAACCAAAGGACGTTATGGCGTATCCGCCATGTACGATTTAGCCGTTCATTACGGACAGGGACCCATTTCTTTAAAAAATGTTGCACAGCGTCAAGAAATCTCCGAACATTATCTGGAGCAGTTGATGGGGACTTTGCGCAAATCGGGCTTCGTCAAAAGCGTTCGCGGCGCACAAGGAGGCTATAGCTTGACCAAGACGCCAGAAGAAATATCAGTGGGTGACATTATCCGAGTGATGGAAGGGCCGATTGCTCCGGTAGACTGTCTGCTCTCAGGCAAAGAGGACAACAAATACTGCACTAAAGCTTGTACCTGCGTCACCCGCGGCGTATGGGCCAAAGTTGGCGACAGCATTACGCAGGTGTTGGATTCCATCACCTTGCAGGATTTATGCAACCAAGTAGAAAACGAGACAGGAAAACCGCAGCTTTAGTTTGCGGCTTCATAGAGAAAGGCAATTAAAGGGGAGGCTTTATTCACATGAAACAGGTATATTTGGATCATTCTGCAACAACACAGGCGCTGCCGGAAGTGGCAAAACTTGTAAGCCATTATTTAACCGAAGACTTCGGCAATGCATCCAGCGTACATGCTTTTGGTCGTACGGCGCGACAAGCTGTTGACGAAGGCCGCCAGCAAGTAGCTGCCCTAATCAACGCCCAGCCAGGAGAAATCTTCTTTACCAGCGGCGGTACAGAATCCGACAACTTGGCTATCAAAGGCATTGCTTCTGCTAACCGCAAAAAAGGAAATCATATCATTACTACAGCTATTGAACATCATGCAATTTTACATCCTTGTGAATATTTAGAGAAACAGGGTTTCCAGGTTACCTACTTGCCGGTAGATGAAGATGGCATGATCCGACTGGAAGACTTGCAGCAGGCCATTACGCCGCAAACCATCTTGATTAGTGTCATGTTTGCCAATAACGAAGTAGGCACTATTCAACCGATTCGTGAAATCGGTAAAATTGCTCGTGAAAAAGGTATTATTTTTCACACTGACGCAGTACAAGCTACCGGTAATGTGCCCATTGACGTTGTGGACATGAATATTGACCTACTGACCTTGTCCGGACACAAGCTCCACGGCCCCAAGGGCATCGGCGCTCTGTTTATCCGGCGCGGCGTCCGTATTGACGCAGTCCAGCACGGCGGCGGTCAGGAACGCAAATTGCGTCCCGGAACGGAAAACGTTCCCGGCATTGCCGGCTTAGGTAAAGCTGCTGAAGTGGCAAAAGCGGAAATGGCGGACAAGGTCGTTCGCATTACGGCTCTACGTGAGCGCTTGATGCGCGGTATTGAAGAGAGGATTCCTGAAATCAAACTGAACGGCCATCCGACACAGCGCATGCCTGGTAATGTTAATTATAGCTTCCGCTATGTCGAAGGAGAATCCTTGCTACTGAGCTTAGATATGAAAGGAATTGCTGCTTCGAGCGGGTCTGCTTGTACTTCCGGTTCGTTGGATCCTTCGCATGTGCTGTTAGCGATGGGGCTGAGTCACGAAATCGCTCATGGTTCGCTGCGACTGACCTTGGGCAGAGGTACTACGGAAGAAGATATCGACTATGTTCTAGAAGTATTGCCTCCGATCATTGAACGTCTGCGCAGTATGTCTCCATTGGCGGCTAACGCTGGCGCCATGCTAGCAAGCAATCCTTGCCAAAAATGTCGCTCCTAATGTGTTTTACCTTGAAAGGAGAATTAAATTATGTATACTGAAAAAGTAATGGATCACTTCAGCAATCCCCGCAATGTTGGTGAAATTCCCGATGCCGACGGAGTCGGCGAGGTCGGAAACGCCAAATGCGGCGATATTATGCGCATTTATTTGAAAGTCAAAGACAATGTCATTGAAGATGTAAAGTTTAAAACCTTTGGTTGCGGTGCCGCCATCGCTACCAGCAGCATGGTCACGGAAATGGTCATTGGCAAAACTCTGGAAGATGCTTTAGAGATTTCTAATCAAGCAGTAGCGGAAGCTCTGGGCGGCTTGCCGCCAGCTAAAATGCATTGTTCCAATTTGGCCGCCGATGCTCTGCACGAAGCCATTAAGGATTATATGAGCAAGCAGCAAAAGGAAGCTTAAGTGCCTAACTCAAAGACAAAAGTGGTTGTCGCCATGAGCGGCGGTGTAGATAGTTCTCTCACCGCCGCCCTTTTAGTGCAGGAAGGGTATGAAGTGATTGGCGTCACCATGCAATTATGGACCGAGGATGTTCCTGTTGATGACCCCAATCATCGCGGCTGCTGTTCTTTGTCTGAAGTGGAAGACGCGCGAAGCGTAGCCCAAACGTTGGGAATTCCGCATTATGTGATGAATTTCCGCGACGACTTTCATCATCTGGTGGTGGAGTACTTTATTCGCGAATATACGGCTGGACGCACGCCTAACCCCTGCATTGCCTGCAACCGCCATATCAAGTTTGAGCGCCTTTTGACCAAGGCGGCAGCCCTGGGGGCTGATTATGTGGCTACCGGTCATTACGCGCGCGTTATAAAGGACGAGCAATCTGGACGGGTGCTGTTGTGTAAGGGCGTGGATACGACCAAAGACCAATCGTATGTGTTGTATCATCTGAATCAGCAAACCTTGCGGAAATTTTTATTTCCCTTGGGTGGCATGGAAAAAACAAAAACAAGGGAATTGGCGAGGCAGTTTAATCTGGTAGTGGCGAATAAGCCGGAAAGCCAAGAAATCTGTTTTATTCCTGATGACGATTATAAGCGCTTTTTGCGCGAACATGCGCCGCAGTCGCTGAGGCCAGGAGATATCGTAACCCAAGGCGGGGAAGTTTTGGGTCGCCATGAAGGCCTGCCATTTTATACGATTGGCCAGCGCAAAGGGCTGGGTATTGCTGCGACGCATCCGTTGTATGTAGTAGAAATTGATGCGGCTCATAATCGCGTAGTCGTCGGACCGCACGAAGCAGTATATGCTTCAGAGCTGCTTGCAGATGATTTAAATTGGATTGCTATAGACGGCCTTACAGCGCCGCTGCAGGTGCAGGCGAAAATCCGTTACGCCGCCCACGAAGCGCCGGCACTTGTTTTGCCGGAAGCAAACGGTATGGTGAGGGTGAAGTTTGAACAACCGCAGCGAGCGATTACGCCAGGGCAATCGGTTGTTTTTTATCACGGTGAAAAAGTGGTTGGCGGTGGCGTCATCCGCAAAGTCTGTTTATAAGGGGCATTTAAAAGATTCATATAAGGGGAGGGCGGCTGACGGGCTGACCTTCCCTTTGACACGTCTTGGCTGGTCGGGTATAATTTTTAAGAATAAGCCATCTGTAATGAGCGGAGGATGAAGTACGTGAAATCTATGACAGGTAATGAAATTCGCACACGTTTTCTGGAATTTTTTAAATCAAAAGAGCACTTGGTAATGCCCAGCGCTCCCTTGATTCCTCATGATGATCCTACGTTGTTGCTAGTCGGAGCCGGCATGGCGCCGTTTAAGCCTTTTTTTACCGGCAAGATCAAGCCCCCCCATACACGCATCACCAGCAGCCAAAAATGCGTTCGTACCGGCGATATTGAAAATGTAGGACGTACCGCGCGGCACCAGACCTTTTTTGAAATGTTGGGCAATTTTTCCTTTGGCGATTATTTTAAACGGGAAGCCATTGTTTGGGCTTGGGAATTTTTGACCAAAGAATTGGAGCTTCCCGTAGATCGTCTGTGGATTACCATCTATACGGAAGACAATGAAGCCTATGACATCTGGCATGACGAAATTGGAATTTCCCCGGAGCGTATTGTGCGCATGGCCGATAACTTCTGGGAAATTGGACCTGGCCCTTGCGGCCCCTGTTCGGAAATACATATCGATTTAGGGGAAGAGCGCGGCTGTGGTCCTGAGTGTAAGCTGGGCTGTGACTGTGATCGGTTTTTGGAAATTTGGAACCTCGTTTTCACGCAGTATGACCGAGATGATGAGGGCAACTACCATCCCTTGGCGAAAAAGAACATTGATACCGGCGCCGGTCTAGAACGGCTGGCTTCAGTATTGCAAGGCAAGCCTTCAAATTTCGAGACTGATTTGCTGTTTCCCTTGATTGCGCATATGTCAGCTTTGTCTGGCGTTGCCTACGGCGTTGATAAAAAGAATGACATTTCGCTCAAAGTCATCGCCGACCATGCACGCAGCATGGTGGTCATGATCAATGATGGTGTCTTGCCGTCTAACGAAGGCCGTGGCTATGTGTTGCGCCGTATTTTGCGCCGTGCCTTGCGCCATGGACGTCTATTGGGCGTAAAGAAAGCCTTTTTGGCCGACTGCGTGGACGTAGCTGCCACTATTTTCGACACGGCCTATCCGGAACTATTGGAAAAAGCAGACTATATTCGTAAAGTAGTAAGTCAGGAAGAAAGCCGCTTTCAAACCACCTTGGTTACTGGCGAAGAACTTCTTTCGCAGGAAGTGGCGGCGTTACGCGCCAAAGGTCAAAGCCAACTGCCGGGCGAAACGGCTTTTCGTCTATACGATACCTATGGTTTTCCTTGGGAACTTACAGAAGAAATGCTGTTTGATGAAGGCCTGACTCTCGACAAAGCTGGGTTTGATGCGGCCATGGAAGAGCAGCGTTTGCGCGCCCGCGCCGCACGGCATGAAAATGAACGCACCTTTGTTTTGGAGTTAACTGGCCTGCAAACCGATGGCCTGCGTATAGATGCTGCAGCACAGCAAGGACGCATTTTGCGCATCTGGAGAGAAGGCGTTGTAGTCGAAGAAGCTGGCGATGGTGAAGAAGTCGCTGTGCTTTTGGATGTCACTCCTTTTTATGCAGAAGGCGGCGGCCAGATTGGCGACAGTGGCCGTTTGGAAACAGCCCTGGGCAAAATGGAAGTGCAAAGCGCCAAGAAATTGGCTAACGGTGCTATTTATCACCAAGGGTTTGTACAAGCAGGCATGCTGCGCACCGGTGAAACCGTAGAAATACACCTAGATGCAGCGAAACACCAAGACGTAGCCCGCAACCATACAGCAACCCATTTGCTGCATCATGCGCTGCGCCAAGTCTTGGGCGAGCACGTACATCAAGCCGGCTCACTTGTAGACGCGGATCGACTACGGTTTGACTTTGCCCATTTTTCTGCGGTCACCCAGGACGAACTGGCAGCCGTGGAAGCCCTTGTCAATGAAGCTATTTTGGAAAACCGCGCTGTTTCTTTCTTAGAAACAAGTCAAGAAGTAGCAAAAGACATGGGCGCCATGGCTTTGTTCGGTGAAAAATATGGCGACGTGGTTCGGGTAGTTGTTATCGACGAGGTCAGTAAAGAGCTTTGCGGCGGCAGTCATGTAAGCACTACCTCGGAAATCTCCTTGTTCCAGATCGTCGGTGAAGCCAGCACTGGTGCCGGCGTACGTCGCATTGAAGCGATAACTGGACGTGCAGCGTATGCTCGGATGCAACAGCAGCGAGCTTTGCTTTTAGAGACGGCAGCCATTTTGAAAACCCAAGCGCCGGAAGAAGTTCCCGCCCGCGCCGCCCAGCTGCAACAGGAATTAAAGTCCCTTGAAAATACACTGGCCGACAAGGAAGCGCAGTCGGCACAGACGCAGCTTCAAGCGCTACAGCCGGAATTAATCGGCGATGTAGAGTCCGTAATTTCACAAGTAGAAGCTCCAAATCAGGAAGTGTTGCGCTCTTTGGCCGATCAATTGCGGGATCGTATGAAAAAAGGCGTTGTGCTCTTAGCCAGCGTACAGGAAGATAAAGTCAGCCTAGTTGCGATGGCGACCAAAGAAGCGGTGGCTGCCAAAGCCCATGCAGGAAACTTGGTAAAAGAAGTAGCCAAAATCGTTGGCGGCGGCGGCGGTGGCCGCCCAGATATGGCGCAAGCCGGCGGCAAAGATCCGGCTAAATTGACAGAAGCGCTTTTAAAAGCTAAAGAAACGTTGCGCCAGCAATTGGGCCTTTAAAGCCATAGGTAAAAAACTAATTCCTGCAAAAGATAGCAGGGAATGGCAAGGGGTCGTCGAATACAACTACTATACTAAGTTTAAGGGACTTGCTGACTATAAGCAGCTCCCTTACGGCGCGAAAGGAGGATGGAACGATGTCGGATCACGAGCAGAATGTATCGCAGGATACGATGATGTTTCGCGCTGGCAGCGAAGGAAATCATGTTGCCGCCCTCACCATTGCTACTGTCTGTCAGGCCTTGAAAGAGAAGGGGTACAATCCAATCAATCAACTTGTGGGGTATCTTTTATCAGGAGATCCTACCTATATTACCAGTCACCGTAATGCTCGCGCCTTAATCCGTAAGTTGGAGCGAGATGAAATTTTAGAAGAACTGGTTCGGTCCTATGTGAAGGAAATTCAATAATCAGTATCAGGGGACAGGGAGCATGCAAAGGGCATGGCTCCCTGCCGCTTTTTAGGAGGAAGATGCATTTTGCGCAGTATGGGCTTGGATGTAGGAGATAGAACTATTGGCGTAGCGGTGAGCGATTTATTGGCTCTAACGGCGCAAGGCGTAGAAGTCATACGGCGCACTTCTCCGCAAGCTGACTTTGCAAGACTAACTGTTTTGTGTCAAGAATACGAAGTAGGCACCATTGTTGTGGGGCTGCCTAAAAATATGAACGGCACTATAGGTCCCCGCGGCGAGTTGGTCCAAGAGTTTGGCGCCCAACTGCAAGAACAGCTGCCGGAGGCTAAAATTGTTTTTTGGGATGAACGCCTTTCCACGGTAGCTGCGGAAAAAGCGCTTATTGAGGCTGACGTTCGCCGCAATAAAAGACGCAAAGTTATTGATAAAATGGCGGCTATAATTATTCTGCAAGGCTGGATGGATCTGCAGAGTCGCAGCGGTTGACAGGCCATGCCGTGTAAGATACAATGGCAATAGCAATAAGAGAAAGAGGTGAGCGCCCATGACAGATGAAAAATTCAACCCGGATGAACTGGAAGAAGATGAGGATGTTGTTGTTGTCATGACCGATGAGGAAGGCAACGAATTTTACTACCGCGAAGAATTAATCGTGGAAGTCGGCGAAAAGCGCTTTGCTGTTTTGGCACCGATTAAAGTGGATGAAGAAGGCGGCTGCACCTGCGAATGCGGTTGTGAAGACGACGAAGAGACGGATGTCTTTATCGCACGTATCGATGTGGATGAAAATGGTGAAGATGTTTATACTGACCCTACGGATGAAGAGTTTGACGAAGTTCGCAAAGCTTATGAAGAACTGGCGGACGACGAAGAGTAGAATGCCTAAAGCAACCGGAAACGGTTGCTTTTTTTTTACTGCTGTGTGTATAATAAAATCCGTGACAGTAAGTAAACCGATGATGAGAAAAATCATTTTGAACAAATCAGTGATTCTAAAGGTTTTACAAGAGGTGTTTGCATGAAGGATCGACTCTGGGAAAATAGTTTTCGAGGCCGCAGCCTTTGGATTATCTTGGCAGGAATCACTGTCTTTTTTTTCACAGTGATTATCAGCGCTTTTTTAGTGCTGCAATCGCCTCCGTCCCGTAACGCTGACGCCGTCTTGACGGTAAAAGATGGCATGAGCGCGGGCGAGATTGCCAAAGAACTGGAAAGTCAGAAGGCCATTCGCAGTGTGTGGCTGTTTCAGGTATTGGCTAAGTTTAGCCGTTTAGACCACTCACTCCAGGCTGGCGAATACGTTTTTGCTCCCGGTATGAGTACGCGCGAAGTAGTGGCGAGACTAGCGGCAGGAGAGACGCGCTATGCCAACCTTACCATTCCTGAAGGATACACAGTGCGACAAATTGCTAAATTGCTGCAAGAACAAAAACTTGGTAACGGAGAGCGTTTTTTGCAGTTAGCTCGTCTTTCCGGTCCTGCTGCTGGTGAAACCGTGCAATTTCGAGCGGAAGGGTATTTGTTTCCGGATACCTATCGAATTTCTCCGGGGATGAAGGAAGAAGACCTAATTGCCAAGATGCAAAAAGAGTTTGACAAACGCTTCGGTTCTTTGCTGAAAAGCGGCAATGCAAGCGGTCTTACACCAACACAGGTTGTCGTTCTTGCTTCTTTAGTGGAAAAAGAAGCGCAGCGCCCTGAAGAACAAGCCGTTATTGCCAAGGTATTTCTGAACCGACTGCAGCAAAACATGCCCTTGCAGTCTTGCGCTACGATTCAGTACTTGCTGGGATACCCCAAGGAAGAATTAAGCTTGCAGGATACGCAAATTCCTTCACCTTACAATACCTATTTAAATCCTGGCTTGCCGCCAGGCCCAATTGCCAACCCCGGTTTAGGAGCCATCAAAGCCGCTTTAAATCCAGCACAAACAGATTATTTGTATTTTGTTGCGGATAAACAAGGCAAGCATCATTTTAGCCGGACCTATGAAGAACATTTAGCTGCCATTGAGCAGGTGCGTTAATGAGTGAATTATTACTTGAAATGAGGACATTTGCAGCTCAACAAGGCGTTCCAGTGCTTCGCACAGAAGCGGAACGCCTCTTGCGTTTACTAATGAAGCGTTACCAACCGTTGCGTATTCTTGAAATTGGTACGGCTATTGGGTATTCGGCGTTGTTGATGGCAAAATTAGTCCCTAACTGCAGCATTCTTACCCTGGAAAAAGATGAAGAGCGCATTCGAGACGCACAGCGTTTTTGGAAGCGCGAGCCTGGCGTCTCTGAACGCATCTGTCTTTGGCAAGGCGATGCGGCTGAAAGGTTGAGCGCCTTGAACGAGACGTTTGATTTCGTTTTTATTGACGCTGCTAAAGGGCATTATCTAAACTATTTACAACAAATATTGCCCCATTTGCGGCACGGCAGTGTTGTTTTAGCTGACGATGTGTTGTTTTACGGACAAGTATATGGTCCTTGTCCCCGGCGTATGCGCACTATTGCCAAGCGTATGCGGCAATATTTAGATTTCGTACAAAATATGGAGCAGTTCCAGACTACCCTTTACTCGGAAGGCGATGGTTTGGCGGTCTCAATTTATCAAGGAGCAGAAAATAATGAAATTACCTGAACTGCTTGCCCCTGCAGGCAATTTGGAGAAATTAAAGACCGCCCTTCTTTTTGGCGCTGATGCAGTGTATGTAGGAGGGAAAAGCTTTAGCTTGCGCGCGCAAAGCGATAATTTTGACTTTGAGACGTTGCAGGAAGGAGTGCGGTATGCCCATGAACTTGGCAAGAAAGTCTATGTCGCCCTCAATGTATTTGCTCATCAAAAAGAATTGCAAGGAATTGCCTCCTATTTGCCAGAGTTGCAAGCCGCCCAAGTTGATGCTGTTATTGTTGCGGACCCAGGCGTTTTTCGTTTGGTGCGTAAACAAGCGCCCAATCTGGCCGTCCATATCAGCACGCAAGCCAACACGGTTAACGCCGCTGCCGCCTGCTTTTGGGAGGACTTAGGAGCCAAACGTGTTGTCCTGGCAAGAGAGGTGACTTACGGCGAACTTTTGGATATCCGCAGTCAAACCGACGTGCAATTGGAAACGTTTGTACATGGAGCTATGTGCGTGTCGTATTCCGGTCGCTGTTTATTAAGCAATTATTTTACCGGCAGAGATGCCAACCGCGGCGCTTGCACGCAGCCTTGCCGCTGGAAATACGCGTTGCAAGAAGAAACCAGACCCGGTCAATTTTATCCTATTGAAGAAGACGCTCATGGCACCTATTTTATGAATTCCAAAGATTTGTGCCTATTACCGCATTTACCTGCGTTGGTGACTGCTGGTGTTAACAGCTTGAAAATTGAAGGACGCATGAAAAGCATTCACTATGTCGCTACGGTAGTTCGCGTCTACCGTCAAGCGCTTGATCTGCTAGCGAAAGAGACGGAAACCTTTGCTATCCGCCCTGCGTGGTTGGAGGAATTGCAGTTGGTGTCCCAGCGAGCGTATACGGACGGCTTTTTTCAAGGTCCAGCTGCAGTTGACGCCCAAGTGTACGCAGTACAGAAGGACACCGCCGCCAAGGTGTTTTGCGGCGTTGTGACCGGCCATAACGGTTCGGACTTGCTCGTGGAACAGCGCGGTCATTTTACCGTAGGGGATTGCTTAGAGGCGCTGCCTCCGACTGGTGAGCTGCAGCAACAACGTTTGCGATTTTTGTGGGATGCGAAAAGCGGCGCTGTTTTGGAACGGGCGCCCCATGCCCAGCAGCAACTGCGTCTGGCCTGGGATGAGCCGCTGTTGCCGGTTGGAACGCTGCTGCGGCGTGTTTTGCCGTCAGGAGAGGAGGCCTAAGTATGACTGAATATGCGGATGCAAGCATTTATTTGCGAGTACAGCCTCAGGACGTTAATTTTGTCAACCGTATTTTTGAAGGCTGTGAATATCTTGGCGTTGTTACCACCTTGGAGCCTAAAGGCGGTCTTTTAGTCATTCGGGCAACGCCGGACACTCGTCTTGAAGCGCTGGATATTTTGGCGCATCTACCTGTTCCTTGGCAGTTTGTGGAGAAAGTATAGGCAAGCAGCACGGTTTTGTGTTACAATGTCCTATGATACTTTGCGTGCAAAGGAGCTGACGACGTGCGCATACTAGTTTTGCACGGCCCTAATTTAAATCAATTGGGGCGTCGGGAGCCAACTATATATGGAACTTTGACTTTGCAAGAAATCAACCGCAGAATTGAAGAAAAAGCCATTTCCCTAGGAGCTACAGCGCAATGTCTGCAGTTCAGTCACGAAGGGGATTTAGTGGACGCCATTCACCAAGCGCAGGAAACGGCAGATTATATTATCATCAATGCTGCCGCTTACACCCATTACAGCATTGCCTTACGAGACGCGCTGGCTAGCGTGTCCGTACCGTCGATTGAGGTGCATCTTTCCAACATTCACCGTCGCGAGGAATTCCGGCATCATTCGGTGCTTGCCGCAGTTGTTGTTGGTCAGATTTCTGGCTTGGGAGTTTACAGTTATTTAGCGGCTGTTGAAGCGGCGCACGGTCTTTGGCAAGAATCAAACGCAAAGGAAGCCAAGCATAATGAATGAATTGCGTTTGCAGCGGTTGCGCCAGCATCTTACGGCAGCGAACTTGGATGCTGTTTGGGTTCTCAATACGTATAATAGGCGTTATCTCAGTGGGTTCAGCGGCTCTGCGGGCATGTTGCTCCTTACTGCTAAGACACAGGAACTGTTTACGGATTTTCGTTACCACGAGCAAGCGGCGGACGAAGCCCCTTTATACGAGCTTTGCCTATATAAGGGCGCTGCAGCGAAAGCGCTTGCAGAAGTTGTTTCCCGACGAGGCATTCGCCGTCTTGGCTTTGAAAGCAAGCATTGTACTGTTGCCGCCTATAAGGAACTTAAAGCTTTATTGCCGATGGAATGCGAATTAATTGATACTGAATTAGAACCTCTCCGTTTTGTCAAAGAGGAAGGGGAACTAGAGGCCATTCGCGAAGCTGTACGCATAGCTGATGCAGCGTTTACACATATTCTTGGCTACTTGCGTCCTGGTATAGAAGAACGCCAGGTGGCGGCTGAGCTGGAACAGCATATGCGCTGTCTTGGCTCAGAACGTCCGGCCTTTGATACGATTGTCGCCTCAGGTGTACGCGGCGCCTTACCGCATGGGGTTGCTTCCGAAAAAAAGCTAGCCTTCGGCGAATTGGTAACTATGGATTTTGGCGCCGTTTATCGGGGGTACCATTCCGACATTACTCGGACCGTTTGTTTAGGGCCTGCTACGGAACCACAAAAATCCGCTTACGCCCTAGTTTTTAAGGCGCAAAAAGCGGGGGTGGCAGCGATTCGCCCTGGCAGGTTGGGCTGCGAAGTGGATGCCGCCGCCAGAGATATTTTAACAGAAGCTGGTTATGGAGACTATTTTGGCCATGGTTTGGGGCATTCGCTGGGCCTGGCCATTCACGAAGAACCTAGGTTGTCTTCTTTGAACACGCAGCAGGTGTTGCAGGAAAATATGGTGGTTACGGTGGAGCCAGGTATTTATTTGCCTGGCCAGTACGGCATCCGTATTGAAGACACCGTCCGCGTTTCTGACGCAGGAGCCGTTATTTTGACGGAAAGCGACAAGGAACTGATAGAAATCGCTTGTAAAATGGAGGATGAACCATGATTTCAACTAATGATTTTCGTACTGGCACAACAGTGGAAATTGACGGCGGCGCTTGGCAGGTCGTTGACTTTCAACACGTAAAACCAGGAAAGGGCGCTGCCTTTGTGCGGGCCAAGCTCAAAAACCTTAAAACAGGCGCTGTGGTAGAACGCACCTTCAATGCCGGTGAAAAAATGCCTAAGGCTCATGTGGAAAATCGTCCCATGCAGTACCTGTATGAAAACGACGATCTGTACACCTTCATGGACAATGAAACATTCGACCAAATCGAGTTGACCCGTGAGCAGTTGGGCAACGGCATGAACTTTCTCAAGGAAAATATGAACATTGGCGTTAGCTTTTTCCAAGGCAACATCATTGGGATTGATCTTCCCAATTCAGTGGAGCTGATCGTGGCGGAAACTGAACCTGGCATTCGTGGCGATACGGCTACAGGCGGCACTAAAATTGCCAAAATGGAAACAGGTTATAATGTCAAAGTACCTCTGTTCATTGAAACCGGCGAAGTACTGCGTATTGATACGCGTACTGGCGACTATATCGAACGCGCTTAATTAGTGCATGGCCTCCCGCGGTGAAATGATCTTCGTTGCTGCGGGAGGTTTTCCTTTTGTCCGCATAGGCGGGCGGTTTGTAAAAAGAAGTAGGGTCTGTTATAATTGAAGAAAATTTCCGATGCTCTTCATTAAAAAGGAGGCTGCTGCAGATGCAAACACGTAAAGAAAAGGGCGAACAAAACGAAGTGGGAACCATTCGCATCGCCGATGAGGTTGTAGGAATTATTGCCGGCATGGCAGCTACGGAAATCCCCGGAGTCGCTGGTATGAGCGGTGGTTTGGTCGGTGGAATTGCTGAGATGCTGGGCAAAAAGAACCTAGCTAAAGGCGTAAAAGTGGAAGTGGGCGAAAAAGAAGCCGCCGTTGACCTGTACGTCATTATGGAATATGGCGTCAGACTGCCTGATATTGCGATTCAGGTACAGGAAAACGTAAAGCACGCCATTGAGTCAATGACCGGTCTGGAAGTGGTAGAAGTAAACGTTCATGTGCAAGGCGTCGGTTTTACCGCTGAAGGACGAGACGACGACAGTCGAGTGCGATAAAGGGGAGGGAACGCCATGGGAATTCTTGATCGCATTTTGCTTTTGCTCTGTATAGTAACCTTTGCTTTGCTGATGCTGTCTACCTTTTTGGCGGCTTTTACCATTGTGCCGCTGGAATGGCTGGATGATGCCTTGGCGCTTCTCTACGGACATTGGGAAGCGGCAGCTGTGGCTGCGGTGTTTTTTCTGGCGTCTGTACGGTTGCTTTTCACAGGCATGACTAGCGGCGAACCGCGTGATACCATGCTTTGTCAAACAGAAAATGGCCAGGTGCGCGTTGCTATTTCAGCAGTGCGCAGTTTGGTAGAGCGCTCTTCTCGCCAGATAAAAGGCATCAAGCAAACGAAAATCCGCCTAGAAAATGGTCGGCAGGGCATGAATATTTATCTGCGCATTGTTGTGTTGCCGGACCTGATTATTCCCGAACTCACGGCCGAGCTGCAGCAACGCGTACGGACCACTTTGCAGGAAACTTTGCTAGCGGAAGTTCAAGATATTCAAGTACTCGTAGAAGAAATTGCTGCCGAAGGCAAAGTACGGGCGCGCGTGGAATAGGGTTGGAGGAGAAGGAAACATGAACATGGAATTTGATCGGGAATGGCTGCTGGCTTTCTGGCAGCGCCATAGCGGCAAAATCATTTGCTGCACTATCGGTCTTTTTTTTGGCGTGCTGGTTTTGGCTCTGGGCTTTTTCCGGACGTTGTTTCTTTTTCTGTGCATCGGCATTGGCTTTTTTGTAGGCAAGCGCCTGGATGATAAAGAAGATCTGCTCGAATTGCTGGATCGTATTTTGCCGCCAGGTTATCGAAGATAGGAAACATCCCAAAGGAGTAATATATGAGTCGACGTTTAGCGCGAGAATTGGCTATGCAAGCCTTATATCAACTGGATTTTCAAACAGAATTAGAACCGTTGGCGGCGCTGGAAGCAGCGGCGTTTGAGCAAGAAGTGACCCCAGATGCTGTCGATTATGCCAAACGGCTAGTAGAAGGCATTTGCGCTCATAGCGAGCAAATTGACCAGCATTTAAGCAACACCTCTTCACAATGGAAACTAGAACGTATGGCGGCGGTGGATCGCAACATATCCCGTATTGCCGTATATGAGCTTTTATTTGGCGAAGAGGAAATGACACCTGGCATCGTCATTAATGAAGCGGTAGAGATTGCCAAGAAGTATGGAGATAAAGACTCTGCACGCTTTATCAATGGCGTGCTAGGTTCTCTAGCCAAAACCAAAGAATCGCCATGAAGGCCGTTCTTGGCATAGATACCAGCTGCTATACTACGTCGGCCGTTTTGCTGGGGTTGGATGGCCATTTGCTGGCAGCAGCCAGACGGTTGCTGCAGGTACCTAAAGGCAAACGCGGGTTGGCTCAATCGGAAATGGTTTTTCAGCATGTCCGAGCGTTGCCAGAACAGTTGGATTCTGTTTGGAGCCGCTTCCCTGAGGCAGTTTGCTGCGCTGTAGGCGCAACGCTTTGTCCTCGCGATAGAGCAGGCTCCTATATGCCAACTTTTTTGTGCGGCCATGGGAGTGCCAAGGCCGTGGCGCTGAGCCAAAAAATACCTCTTTTTTCTCTTAGTCATCAAGCTAATCATCTTTGGGCCGGCATTTTATCCGCAAAGATGCCACAAGAGGTTCAAGATTTTTTGGCAGTTCATGTATCCGGCGGAACAACAGATCTTTTGCAAGTAAAACGCTGTGGCGCTCAACTGCAGATTAAGCAATTGGGCGGTAGCGCTGATTTGCATGCAGGGCAACTGCTGGATCGTCTGGGTGTAGCTTTGGGCCTGCCGTTTCCGGCAGGCCCTCATTTGGAAAAAATGGCGGCAGGCTTTCACTTGGAAGCGCCGGAAGTTCCGGTGGCGGTACAAGGCCTGTCGCTCAGTCTTTCAGGGCCGGAAACGCATTTAAAAAAGCTGCTGCAAAAAGATGTTTCTCCTTCCTTGCTTGCGGCTGCTGCGGAAAATTTATTGGGAGAGACGCTCTTTCGCCTGCTGCGACGGGCTGTGCGCCAAACCGGAGTGCGTGATATTTTGGGTGTAGGCGGTGTTTTGGCGAATACCCATATTCGTGAACAAAGCCTAGGTCGCTTACAAGCAACGATGGGGTGTCATATCTATCTGCCGGAACCATGTTGGAGCGGTGACCATGCTCTTGGAGCCGCCTACCAGGCCGCTTTAGCATTTCAAGAACAAGGAAACTAGCCAGGTTGGGGTAGCCAGCAGTTCTTTGCTCGGCTTTATGCAAAGGAGAGAACCATGGGAATTTTAACGGTCAGCGACGTGACTGCTTACGTCAAGCGTTGGATGGACAAGGACGGTCTCCTCTCTTCCGTATATGTGCGGGGAGAGGTTTCCAATTTTAAACGTCATTCCTCCGGCCACTGCTACTTTACCCTAAAAGATGCTGGTGCCGTATTGCGTGCGGTTCTTTTTCGCAGCCGCGCACAATATCTGAAATTTGAGCCGCAAAACGGCATGCAGGTTATTGTCAGCGGTCGCTTAAGTGTCTTTGAAAGAGACGGACAATATCAGCTGTATGGCGATCGAATGACGCCGGACGGCATTGGCGAGCTCAGTCTTGCTTATGCGCAATTGAAGGACAAGCTAGAACGAGAAGGCTTGTTTCAAAAAGAAAAAAAACGTCTGCTGCCGCTGCTGCCGCGAGCTGTAGGCATTGTTACTTCCCCAACAGGAGCTGCCGTACGCGATATTTGCACTGTAGCTAAACGTCGTTTTGCCGGTATTCCCCTTGTTTTAGCTCCTGTTGCAGTACAAGGACCGGCTGCTGCTGGAGAAATTACGGAAGCGATTCGTTTGTTGGCGGCGCATCCCTTGATTGACGTGCTTATCGTCGGTCGCGGCGGCGGTTCTATTGAAGAACTATGGGCTTTCAACGAAGAGAACGTCGTAAGGGCTATTGCCTCGTCACCCATTCCGGTCATTTCCGCAGTCGGCCATGAGACCGATTTCACATTGGCTGATTTTGCAGCAGATATGCGTGCAGCAACGCCTTCGCAAGCGGCAGAACTTGCCGTTCCTGATCGTTTGGAATTAGAGCGGCGTTTGCAGCAAGGACAAACTCGCTTGCGCCAAGCGCTCCACAACGATTTATTGCGTCGCCGACAACACTTGTTGCAGCTCTGGAAAGCCCCCGTATTTACCAAACCAGAGCGTCTGTTGGCACCGCAACGGCAAAGCTTAGATGATTTACAAGAACGTCTTGTGCGGGCTGCAGCAAGACAAGTCGATGAAAAGAAACGGCAATGGCTGCTGGTTTCTCAAAAGCTGGCGCTTTTGAACCCATTAGGCATGCTGCAGCGCGGCTACGCTTTTTTAAGCCTTGAAGAAACTGGAGAGACTATCCGTTCCGTTGAGCAGGTGCACGTTGAGTCTCAAATTACCGCTCGTGTGCAAGACGGCGCTTTGCGTTTGCGTGTCATGGAAATAAAAAGAGGTGACAGTTGATGGCCAGAGCTAAAAAAGAAGTTCAAGAACCGTTAAAGTTTGAAGCTGCCATGGGAAAATTAGAAGATCTTGTGGAAAAACTAGAGCGAGGCGAGCTGCCTCTCGAGGAAGCTCTGCAAAGCTATCGGGACGGCATGGAGCTGGCGGCTGTTTGCCATAAACATCTGCAACAGGCGGAAGCGTTATTGAATGATTCCGTAGTTACCCAAGAAGACGGCGTCATTAAAGCAAGCCCCTGGATAACAGTACAGGAGGATGTTGAGTAATGTGGAAAACCTATTGCAATGAACGCATTAATTTGATTGAAGACGCATTGACCCAGTGGATTCCTGCTCAAAACGGGCTTTTAACTGTTCTTTTTGATTCCATGCGCTACAGTCTTTTTGCTGGAGGTAAGCGCCTGCGCCCAGTCTTATTGATGGCGGCAGCGGATGCGGTGGGCGGCGAAGGCCGTCAGTATCTGCGTGTAGCTTGCGCTTTGGAGATGATTCATACATATTCTCTGATTCACGACGATTTACCAGCCATGGACAATGACGATTACCGCCGGGGCAAGCTCACTAATCATAAGGTGTTTGGCGAAGGCATGGCGATTTTAGCGGGAGACGGTCTTTTAACGGCGGCTTTTGAACAAATGCTGCTCCAAGAAGAGGTTGATGCCGCTTGCCTAACCCAAGTGGTAAAAGAAATTGCCGCTGCCGCTGGCCCGTCCGGCATGGTTGGCGGTCAAGCGATTGATTTGTCTGCTAGCGGACAAGCTCAGCCTTTGAACCAAGAAGAACTACGTTTTATGCATCGTGCAAAAACTGGAGCATTGTTCCGAGCAGCGCTGCGCGGCGGCGGCCTGTTAGCAGGCGCTTTACCGGAGCAATTAGCCGCCTTGACTGTATATGCTGAGGAATTTGGGTTAGCTTTTCAAATTACTGATGACATTTTGGATGTCACCGGAGATGAAGCTACGATCGGCAAACCGGTAGGCAGCGATGAACGTAACGAAAAGGAAACCTATGTGTCTTTATATTCGCTGGACGGAGCCCGCCGTATGGCGGAAGAAAGCGTGCAACGCGCACTAACGGCCTTAGAAATCTTTGGTTCAGAAGCCGATGTGTTGCGAAGTCTGGCAGCGTATCTTGTATCAAGAGAAAAATAGTATGCAGGTTTGCTGCAAGTGATTTTTTATACTTGCTGTAGAAAGAAGGGACTTTCTTTTGCATTATCCGTTTCTTGAATCTATTCGCTCTCCCCAGGACATGAAAGGGTTTTCTTTACGCCAATTGGAAAAATTAGCCGTAGAAATACGCCAGCTTCTGGTGGAAACCGTTTCTCATACAGGCGGCCATTTGGCACCCAACCTGGGCGTAGTGGAATTGACTTTGGCTTTGCATAAAGTATTCGACACGCCCTATGACAAAATTGTCTGGGACGTGGGACATCAAGCGTATGTTCATAAACTTTTAACAGGACGGCGAGAACAGTTTCATACGTTGCGCCAAAAAGGCGGGATCAGTGGTTTTCCAAAGCCTTGTGAAAGTCCCCATGACGTGTTTGGAACGGGTCATTCCAGCACGTCTATTTCGGCTGCCCTAGGGATGGCTTTGGCACGGGATATGAATAAAGAAACGCACCAAGTTGTAGCCGTCATCGGCGATGGTTCTATGACCGGCGGAGAGTCCTTTGAGGCGTTGAACCATGCAGGGCATCTCAAAACCAATATGATTGTTGTTTTGAATGACAATGAAATGTCCATTGCCAAAAACGTAGGAGCTTTGTCTTCCTATTTGGCAAAAATGCGGGTAGCTCCTACCTATACGCGAGTCAAGCAGGATGTCGAATTTCTACTGAAACGTATTCCTGCCATCGGCGCGAGTATGCTGAAGACTGCTGAGCGCTTTAAGGACAGCGTGCGTTATATGCTGGTTCCCGGCATGCTTTTTGAAGAGCTTGGCTTTACGTATTTAGGCCCTATAGACGGCCATGATCTGCCGCTTTTGCTGGAAATGCTGGAAAAAGCCCGCGATTTAGGAGGCCCTGTCCTTATTCATGCATTAACACAAAAAGGAAAGGGTTATGCGCCGGCGGAAAATCATGCAGACCGCTTTCACGGAGTCGGGCCTTTTTGTATCGATTCTGGAGAAGTTATTCATTGCGACGGAGCGCCTTCTTATACAGAAGTATTTGGCAATACCCTAGTCGAACTAGCGCAAAAGGATAAGGCTATTGTCGCGATTACAGCAGCCATGCCCGGGGGAACCGGCTTAAAAAGCTTCTCGCAAAAATATCCGGAACGATTCTTTGATGTAGGCATTGCCGAACAGCACGCGCTGACTTTAGCAGCCGGCATGGCTACGCAAGGGAAAAAACCGATTGTAGCGCTGTACTCCACTTTTGCGCAGCGAGCCTATGATCAAATTCTTCATGACGTTTGCCTGCAAAAATTGCCGGTAGTTCTCGCTTTAGACCGTGCAGGACTGGTGGGGGAAGATGGACCGACCCATCACGGCGTGTTTGACTATTCTTTTTTGCGGCACATCCCGGACATTTGCATCATGGCGCCGAAAGACGAAGGAGAACTGCGTCAGATGCTTTATGCCGCTTTTCAATGGAATCGCCCCGTTGCGTTGCGTTATCCTCGCGGTTGCGGTCTAGGCGCTTCCCTAAACGAGCCGTTGGAGCAAATGACGCCAGGCAAAGCGGAAGAGTTGGCTTTTGGCGAAGATGTCAGCATTTGGGCCGCAGGTACAATGGTAGCGCCAGCCTTAGAGGCGGCGCAAAAATTAGCTGCCGAAGGCATTCGAGTTGGCGTGGTTAACGCCCGCTTTGTGAAACCTTTGGATGAAAAATTACTGACTCGTTTAGCGCAGGAATGCGGTCGCATAGTTACGGTAGAAGAAAATGCCTTGGCTGGCGGCTTTGGCAGCGCGGTTTTGGAATTTTTGGAACAGCAAGAGCTGTATGATATTCCGGTGCTGCGCCTGGGTATTCCTGATTCCTTTATAGCTCATGGCAAACGTCAGACGCTTTTGCAGGAACTGGGCCTCGACGCCGCAGGCATTACCGCCAACGTGCGCAAATTTATTAAACATGGGAAAGAATTGACGGAAGAAGGCCTCGCATGAAGAAAGAACGTCTGGACGTTCTGCTGGTCACAAAGGGGCATTTCCCCAGCAGAGAACGCGCTCGCGCCGCGATTATGGCCGGTATGGTGCTGGCCAATGAGCAAAAGATAGAAAAGCCAGGAACTTCGGTACCGGAAGACGCTACGATCCGCATTCTTGGCGACTCCATCGGTTATGTCAGCCGCGGCGGCCTCAAGCTGGAAAAAGCGTTGCAGCATTTTTCTTTGGATCTTACGGGTAAAGTCATGGCTGATGTCGGGGCCTCTACAGGCGGGTTTACCGACTGCGCCTTAAAACACGGCGTGGTTAAAGTGTATGCTATTGACGTCGGTTATGGGCAGTTGGCCTGGTCGTTGCGTACTGATGAACGCGTCGTCAATATGGAACGCACCAATGTCCGAAATTTAACAGCGGATTCGCTGGGAGAAAAGGTTGACTTCATTTCCATAGATGTCGCTTTTATTTCCCTTGATAAAGTGTTACCTGTGGTACGGCAGCTGTTAGCGTCGCCTCATGGCGAAGTAATTGCTTTAATTAAACCGCAGTTTGAAGCTGGCCGCGAGCATGTCGGTAAAAAAGGCGTTGTTCGTGATCCGGATATTCATATAAAAGTGATTCAAAAGGTACTGCAAACCGCGGCTCAACTCGAATTTGCACCGTTAGGACTGACCTTTTCACCTATTAAAGGACCAGAAGGAAACATCGAATATTTGCTGCACTTGGGGATTTTCGGAAATTCTGCAGCGGAAGATGTAAATGTGGACGCCATTGTACAAGAAGCTCATACGTATTTGAAAGAAACTCGCTAAGGAGGCTGTGGCATGCTGCGAATCGGTATATTCCCTAATAAAAATAAACCGTTAGCTAGAAACATTTTAAACACACTGCTGCAGCTAATCACAGACCGAGGCGGGCAAGGTCTGTTGCCGGAGTCTTTAGGAACCGACTGGCTGGGAAACCAAGCAGCTTGTCCTGACAAAACCTTGAGGGAACAGATTGACGTGGCGATTACACTGGGCGGTGACGGCACCTTGCTTAGTGTTTCCAGAAGGCTGGCTTGCAGCGGCATACCCATTTTGGGAATTAACTTGGGACAACTTGGCTTTTTGGCGGATGTAGAGGTAGCCGAGTTGACCCAAAGCATAGCTTGCCTTTTTTCAGGCAACTATACGCTGCAGCAGCGCATCATGGTGGAAGCATGGGTGGAACGAAGTACAGAACGCCAGTTTCTTTCTTATGCCATGAATGAAGTAGTAGTAACCAAAAGTGGCTTTTCTCGCCTGATTGATTTAGAAATAGCTATGAAGTGCGAACCTGTGACCAATTTTTCCGCTGACGGCGTGATTGTGGCTACGCCAACAGGATCTACCGGCTATTCGCTCTCCGCAGGCGGCCCTATTGTTCATCCTGAACTGGATGTGCTGCTATTGACGCCAATCTGTTCGAACACACTTCACGCAAGACCTTTCATCATTCCAGGACACGAAGAGCTGTGCGTCCGTGTACCTGCGCCACAAGGAGATATTTTGGTTACCGCCGACGGGCAAAATGGATATCATGTACAGCCAGGAGAAGCAATCTGCATTCGCCGGGCTTCAACAAAAACGCCCTTCATACGTCTGCCGGGCACCTCTTACTATGACGCGTTGCGTCGCAAACTCTGGAGAAATTATGAAGATCGCGATTAACGGTCTTGCAATCTGGCAGTCCTTGTTTTTGTCCAAGCTTACTTCGGTTCGTTTGGCTGTAGACGCTACTGCCGGCAACGGCCATGACACGTTGTTCTTAGCCGCCCATACACAACCGGAATGCCGCATATGGGCTTTGGATATTCAAGCACAGGCGCTGGAAAAAACCAAGGCGCGCCTGACAGAAGCCCACCTGCAGAATAAAGTGTTTCTTTGCCGCCACAGCCATGCGGAATTAATGGACGTCATTCCTGAACCACCTGATTGTATTGTATTTAATCTTGGTTATTTACCGGGAGGCGACCACAACATGACAACGCAAGCGGCTACCACGTTGCCAGCGTTGGGACAAGCTCTGCAGATGTTGCGCCCCGGTGGCTGGTGCAGTGTTATGATCTATCCGGGGCATGAAGCCGGCAAACTGGAACGAGAGCGTCTTCTTGCCTGGACCACCTCGTTAGAGCATACGGTAGCCAGTGTTAGCCATTGGCATATGGTGAACCATCAAGAAGGCGCCCCGGAGCTTCTTTTATTGGAAAAGCCGCGTCCTTAAACTAGGTAGAAGCAGAAGGTCCGCTTGCTTACGTTCAGCAGACTTTCTGCTTTTTTCTGTCTGTGAATAAAGGTACCCTTTCACCGCTCTTTTCCTGGATAAATATTCATTTATAAGGTACACTATAAGCAAAGAACGTTATTTATGAGTATGGAAAGCTTTTTAAAGATGGAGAAAGAGGTGCAAGGGCAGTGAAAATATTACGTCATGCGAAAATCAAGGAAATCGTCGAACAACAAGTAATCGAAACTCAAGAGGAGCTGGCGGAGTCTCTGCGCGGCCATGGCATCGAAGTAACGCAGGCTACGGTTTCTCGCGATATCAAGGAACTGCGCCTGATTAAAGTCCCTACTGGTGATGGGCGTTATCGCTATGCTTACCCGATGGAACAAAGCTTGCTTTTCTCTCAATCCCGCATGGAACGCATGTTTCGAGACTCCGTAGTAGCCATAGATTACAGCGAAAATATTATTGTCTTAAAAACCTTGCCTGGAGGCGGACAAGCGGTAGCCGCCACCATCGACCATGCCAAATGGCCGGAAGTTATCGGTACTGTAGCTGGCGATGACAATATTTTAGTAGTGGTCAAGCCCGCGCAAGCGGCGCCAACGGTAGCTGATCGTTTCCGAGGACTTCTCTAGAGGTGTCTAAACATGTTAAAACGTTTAGGAGTTACTCAGTTTGCTATTATTGAACAGGCTTCCCTTTCTTTTACTACCGGTTTTAATGTACTCACAGGCGAAACCGGCGCTGGCAAATCCATTTTAATTGATGCCTTGAATGCTGTTTTGGGGAGCAGAGCCTCCTTGGAATGGGTCCGTCAAGGGGCGGATGCATTCCGCGTGGAAGCCGTTTTTTCTCAGCCCTGGGGGGACGAAGTGGAGACCTTGCTAAAGGAACAGGAAATCCCTCATGACGAAGAAGAGCTTATTCTTGTGCGTCGCTACAGCACATCCGGTAAAAGCCGCTCTTTAATCAACGGTTGTCAAGTTCCCTTATCCGTATTGCGTCAGTTAGGTCTGTTGCTGGCGGATATGCATGGTCAGCATGAAAATCAAACAGTTCTTGATCCGGCGGTTCAATTATCTCTTCTGGATTCGTTCACACCGGAAATTTCGTCGCTTCTCGCTTCCTACCGACAGTTGTACTGTCGTTGGACTACGATGGCTACAGAAAAAAGAAAGCTGGAAGCCCAAGAGCAAGAGCGGGAACAACGGTTAGATCTCTTACGCTGGCAGCTTCAGGAAATCAGCCAGGCTGCGTTACAAAAAGGCGAAGACCAGGAATTAGCGCAACAAGAGAAACGCCTTGCCAATGCGGAAAAATTGTCTGCTTCTTTGGAGCGAGCGGTTTTACAGTTGAACGGAAATGACGAAGAGACGCCAGGAGCCTTGGCACTACTGCATAAGACTCGGCAAGAACTAGAGCAGATTAACCGCTTCGATAATTGCCAAGAACAATGCAAAGTAGTAGATGACTTTTTATATCAACTAGAAGATGTTTCTTCTGTACTGCGTGAGCGCTTAGAAGAAATAGAATACAATCCGCAAAAGCTGGCAAAAATACAGGAACGTCTGTCTTTGCTGCAAAAGCTCAAGCGCAAATACGGTCCGGAATTGGAAGACGTCTTGAACTACGAAACCCAAGCGCAAGAGGAACTAGACGCCTTGCTTTCTGGCGAAAATCGTTTAGCGGAACTGAGCCGCGAATGCGATCTGGCGCAAGAAGAGGCCTTGGCGCAAGCCCGCCTGCTCCAAGGAAAGCGACGGCAGACGGCTCCCATATTGGAAGGAAATTTAGTGGCTCATTTGCAAGATCTTGGCATGACGCCAACGCTGCACTTTGCCATTGACGAAATATCAGAACTGGGGCCGGATGGTTGTAACCGCGTGGAACTATTGTTTTCGGCCAATACGGGAGAAGCTCCCAAGGCCTTGCAAAAAATTGCTTCTGGCGGCGAACTTTCTCGCTTAGCTCTTGCCATTAAATCGGTTTGTGCTGCTTGCAGCGGCACGCCAACCATGATTTTTGACGAAATCGACAGCGGTCTTGGCGGTCGGGCGGCTCAGCAAGTAGCGGATAAAATCGCCGCCATTGCTCAAAACAAACAAGTGTTATGCATCACCCATCTGCCGCAGTTGGCTCTTGTTGCTGACCGTCACATTCATCTGGTGAAAGAAACTGTGGAAGGACGCACGCAAACAAGGCCGGTCCGTTTGGAAGAATTTGAACGCGCCAGCGAACTGGCACGTATGTTCTACGGAGATGCGGTAACGCCGGAGCTCCTTTCCGCTACATCCCGCTTGCTGGAGCAATATCAGCAACAGGATAAAAAATAACCATTTTCAGCTCCTGCGTTATGCAGGAGCTTCTTTCAACAGGAAGAAGCTTTATAGTTTGATAGGAAAAAGTTTCTTAGGAGCAAGATAGAGGAGGAAAAACGATGCAGGAAGAACAGCGCATTCGTATTTTTATTGGAGAGTTTGGCAGCGGCAAAACCGAGCTGGCTCTAAACTATAGTGCCTGGCTGCGCGAGCAAGGCTTGAAAACGGCTGTAGTCGATTTGGATATAATAAAGCCGTATTTTCGTACTCGCGAAAGTCAGCAGTGGCTAACGCAAAAAGAGATTGAACTGGTAGCGCCGGAAGCGCGTTTTGCTCACAGCGATTTACCAATTCTGCCGCCGCAATTTCAGCGTGTAGCCGCTGATTCGTCTTATCAGGTTGTTGTCGATGTGGGCGGAGGCGACGCGGCCGTTGCCTTGGGACAATACCAGACTATGCTGGAACAGCAAGGCTATGAGGCGTGGATGATTATCAATACGCGCCGCCCTTTTACACAGACTGTTGCGGAAATCTGTCAGCGTTCCCAGGAAATTACGAATGTTGCCAAGCTGCAGCTTAGCGGGTTGGTCTGCAATACCAATCTGGGCGCGGAAACAACCTGGGCAGAAGTGGAAGAGGGTATCGCCCTTGTCGAAAAAGCCGCCCAAGAGTTAGCTTTGCCTCTACGCATGGTCGTTGTTCCCCAGTGGCTCTCAGAAAAGGCCGCAGCTTTGACGCACCGCGTTTTTATTTTGGAACCGCAGACACGCTATCCTTGGATGGAGATTTAATTTTAAGGAGTCGTTGCTTTACTCACAATTCACACCAAAACGGCTCTTATTATATCAAATGTTGTCAGAAAGCCTCGACAGAGCGCCGCTATACCTGCGTTTTCTTCCTAATTTGATAAAAAAATTTCTCGTTTTAGGAGGAATGTTCATTAAAGCACTGACTCCTTTTGAAGAGAAAACAAGAATAAAGATACTGTATAAAAGGAAAAACGACTAATAGAAGCAGTGATTTTTCAATAAATGGGGGTTTTTATATGAATTTGAAAGAAGAGCAAATTGCTTCCAAAAACGTTTTTATCGGGCGTATGCTGCATGTGCAGGTAGATGATGTACGTCTGCCGGACGGACGGGAAGCTACGCGCGAATTGGTTCGTCATCCCGGAGCGGCCGCGGTTGTACCGGTGCTGCCGGATGGACGGATTGTACTGGTTCGACAGTTCCGTTATCCTTTGGGCCGGGAAACGCTGGAAATTCCGGCAGGCAAGCTGGAACTAGGGGAAGATCCCCAAGAATGCGTACTGCGTGAACTTCAGGAGGAAGCTGGCTATAAGGCGGCAGTCATCAAGCATCTTTCTACAATTTGTACGGCTCCCGGTTTTACAGATGAAGTGATTCATCTCTATGAAGCCAGCCAATTACAACCAAGCCAGCTACAGCCGGATGATGATGAATTCTTGCAAGTGCAGATATTCACTCCAGAAGAAATACGCCAGATGATTCATTCCGGTGAAATTGAAGATGCAAAAACCATCGTAGCGCTGCTACTTTACGGAACTAACGGAGAAAGTCTATGAATCCCGTATATGGGGACTTGCATATTCATGTAGGTAAGGCGCAAGGGCGCTGGGTAAAAATTCCTACCTCCAAAAACCTCACAAGCGAAAATATTTTGCAAGAGGCCGCACAGCGTAAAGGACTACAGCTAATTGGCATTGTCGACGTACTCAGCCCCTGGGTGGATGCTGATTGGCAGCAATTGCTGAACGAGGGGCGTTTGCGTTTGCTTCCAGGAGGAGGCTATCGCTATGAGAATTCGTTGACGCTGCTGCCTGGGGCGGAAATTGAAACAGCCGAAGCAGACGGTTCTTTGGCTCATACACTTTTATTTCTGCCAAGTCTAGCGGAAATCAGCCAATTACGTACGCTCTTAACCTCTCATATACGCAATCTCCATCTTAGCTCCCAGAATGCGCATCTTTCGTTAGCGCAGCTTTTGGAACTGACTCATCCCTTAGAGCCAATTGTTATTCCCGCCCATGTTTTTACCCCTCACAAAAGCCTCTTCGGCTGCTGTACGAATCGTCTAGCGCAGCTATTACCGGAAAAACAGCTTGATTGGCTGGACGCCATCGAGTTGGGCTTAAGTGCTGATACTTTTTTGGCGGATTGTCTGCAAGAATTGAGCGGTTACTCTTTTTTAAGTAATTCAGACGCACACTCTTTGGACAAAATCGCCAGAGAATACAATGTTTTTTCTCTCACGCAAATTGATTTTACGTGTTTTCGCCAAGCCTTGCGTCGGCAGGGTGAAAATAAACTTCTGGCCAACTACGGCCTGGATCCTCGCCTGGGTAAATACTACCGGACCGTTTGCACCCAATGCGGCATTCTTTGGGAAACGAAGCAGAACCGGTGTAGCGCCTGCAACTGCCAACGCAATACCAGTGGTGTCTGGGAGCGCATTCAAGCTATCGCTGATTGGGACAAGCCTATGCATCCAGCACATCGTCCACCTTATTGGCACCAGATTCCGCTTTCTTTTGTGCCTGGCTTGGGTCCAAAAACAAAAACACAGCTGCTTCAGGCGTTTGGCAGCGAAATGAAGGTATGTCACGAATCCAGCTTAATGGAGCTAACTGCTATTTTAGGAGAGCGAAAAGCTAAAATTCTTTGGCAGGTGCTACAACGAGAAATAACTGTCGCTCAAGGAGGCGGTGGCTGTTATGGCCGCGTACATTTATCATAAATTTAGAATTATGTAAAAGGATTTTTCTTACAAACAGAGAATATACATAATATTATAGATTTTAAGATTTTTGACCAAACGCGGCTCAGCAGAATAATGCGAAAAGGGTGGTGGCAATGGAGAATTATGTGCAGCAGTTCATTTCGTATTTAGCGAGCGAACGGGGGCTAGCCCAAAATACGTTGGAATCTTACGGCAGGGATTTACGCTACTTCCAGCAGTATTTAGAAACCAAGCGGCTTACCTTCGCCACCGGCTCCACAAACGAGATTATCCGTACCTATCTGGATGAACTCAAAAAAAATGGGAAGGCTGTTTCCACGATTTCTCGCAATTTAGCTGCACTCAAATCCTTTTACCAATATCTGCTGAAGGAACAGTATCTAGATGTTGATCCAGCATCGAAAATTGAATCGCCCAAGTTGGAAAAAAAGCTGCCCCAGGTACTCAGCGTACAACAGGTGGAGTTGCTATTGAAACAGCCTAATATCAATCTACCCGCCGGTTTGCGCGACAAGGCCATGTTAGAGTTGCTTTATGCTACAGGGATTCGTGTAACTGAATTGATAACTATCAATGTAAATGATGTGAATTTGGAACTGGGCTATATCAAATGTTTTGGCAGAGGTGCCAAAGAGCGTGTTGTACCATTAGGTTCTATCGCTGCCAAGTGTGTAACCCATTATTTGCGTAAAGGACGTACCGCGTTGGTGCGCAGCAAGCAGGAAGAAGCCATGTTTGTGAATCACCATGGCCGACGCTTAACTCGGCAGGGTTTTTGGAAAATCATCAAGAAATACGCCTTGGAAGCCCATATTGACCAAAAAATCACACCGCATACACTGCGCCACTCTTTTGCCACTCATTTATTGGAAAACGGCGCAGATTTGCGCTCGGTTCAAGAAATGCTGGGTCATGCGGATATTTCTACTACGCAGATTTATACGCATGTTACAAAGAATCGCCTCAAAGAGGTCTATGACAAGGCCCACCCGCGGGCTTGAAAACGAGTCGCGCTAAAACGCAGCTAGGCAGGGCCGAAGCAGACTGTTTGTCAGTTTGCCAAGGCTCTGTCCTGTTTTATGACAGAAGGAGGGGCAAGTATGTTTCGACGTATATTTTTGGTAGTTCTCGATAGTGTCGGCATTGGCGCGCTTCCTGACGCGCCTCGTTACGGTGATACTGGAGCCCATACATTGGGACATGTCGCCGCAGCGGCGAATGGACTGCATTTGCCGCAACTGCAACGACTTGGCCTGGGGCTGATTGATAAATTGCAGGGAATTCCTCCCTGTGACCACCCATTGGCGTCCTACGGAAAAATGGCCGAACGATCCGTTAACAAGGATACTACGAGCGGTCATTGGGAATTGGCCGGTACTCCTGTAATGGAGGCATTTCCTGTTTATCCTCAAGGATTTCCAGACGAAATCATCACTTTCTTCTGCCAACGTATTGGCCGCAGCATTTTAGGCAACAAAGCGGCTTCCGGTACGGTGATCATCGAGGAATTGGGAGAAGAACATCTGCGAACTGGCTTTCCGATCGTGTATACCTCCGCAGATAGCGTTTTCCAGATTGCAGCGCATGAAGAGATAGTGCCGTTAGAACAGTTATACGAATGGTGTAAAATAGCGCGCCAAGAGCTTCTGACAGGCAAGCATGCTGTAGGGAGGGTCATTGCCAGACCTTTTGCCGGAAATCCCGGACAGTTTTTCCGTACGCCTCGCAGACACGACTACAGCCTACCGATGCCGCAACCGAATTTATTCAGCCGCCTGACGGCAGCCGCCTTAACAACGGTGGCCTTGGGGAAAATTGGCGATATTTACGCCGGGCAGGCCTTCAGTCATGCCGAGGGAACATTAAACAACGAGGATGGCCTAGAAAAATTGAAAACTTGGATCTGCAATCATGCATGGAGCGGTGTGGCGGTTCTAAATTTAGTTGATTTTGACATGCTTTACGGGCATCGCAATGACGCAAAGGGCTATGCAGCAGCGCTGGAAGCGGTGGACCACCGCCTGGCGGAACTCTTGCCACAGCTTGCTGGAGATGATTTACTGCTGCTCACGGCGGACCACGGCTGCGACCCGCTGCATCCAGGCACCGACCACACGCGCGAGTATGTGCCGCTGCTAGCGTATTCTCCGCAACGTATTGGAACTTCCCTGGGAATCAGGAACACTTTTGCGGATGTGTCGGCTACCATTCTGGAAAATTTTCGCTTAGAACCGTTGGCCGCGGGTCTTAGCTTTCTTAATTTGTTGCAAGGGAGATATCCTGCATGAAATCAATGACACAACTGATTAGCGATAAAAAAGCAGGTCAAGCGCACACAGAAGAAGAACTGCAATGGCTTGTGGAAAACTACACAAACGACCACATTCCTGATTATCAAATGTCCGCCTGGCTAATGGCGGTTTGTTGGCAGGGGATGACCTTTGACGAAACGAAAGCGCTTACTTTGGCTATGATGCACTCCGGGACTTGTCTGCAGTTGCACAGCGTCGGCAGACCGCTGGTGGATAAGCACAGCACTGGCGGTGTGGCCGATACGACAACGCTGGTGCTTGCGCCCCTATTGGCAGCAGCCGGCGCTGGTGTGGCGAAAATGTCCGGCAGAGGGCTTGGCTTTACCGGCGGCACCATTGATAAATTAGAATCCATCCCTGGTTTTAGCGCCACTTTACAAGAAGGTCAATTTCTGGCGCTCTTAGAAAAACAAGGACTGGCTTTAACCGCGCAAAGCGCCTCTGTTGCACCAGCAGACGGAAAAATGTACGCCTTGAGGGATGTTACTGCTACTGTCGACAGCCTGCCGCTCATTGCCGCTTCGATTATGAGTAAAAAATTGGCGGCTGGGGCTGAACACATTTTGCTGGATGTCAAAGTGGGGCAGGGAGCTTTTATGCAAACCCAAGAAGCCGCTATCGAGCTGGCGCGTTACATGGTAGCCATCGGCCTGGGCGCAGGCCGCAATGTGAAAGCGATTCTTACCTCCATGGAGCAGCCCCTGGGCTTAGCAGTCGGCAATTCGTTGGAAGTTGCGGAAGCCATTGAAATTTTACGCGGCCGAGGGCCGTTGCGACTGCAGAAAGTATGCCTGCGTCTAGCAGCGGAGGCGCTTTGCTTGGCAGGATTGGCATCAACGCAACAAGCGGCAAAATTGCAGCTCCGAGCCTTGTTGGAGTCAGGCAAGGCGCTGGAATGCTTTCGGCAGTGGATTCTTTCCCAAGGCGGCGCAGATATTGTTACCACTCCCACGCTGCTGCCTCGGGCCGCTTTAGAAGAAGAATTTTTTAGTCCCAGCGCTGGTTATTTGCAGCAGATTCAAGCACGAATCGTTGGTGAAGCGTCCGTAGCGTTAGGGGCGGGACGCCATTATAAAGGAGAACCGTTGGATTTGACCGCAGGCCTTATCTTAGCATGCGAGCAGGGTTCTTTCGTGCAAAAAGGGCAGAAGCTTGCGACGCTGCATGCCGAGTCCGCTGAAAAAATAGCAGCAGCCAAAAATATGCTTTCCACAGCTTTTGTGCTGGGAAAGATGCCGCCTCGTTCGTGTCCTGATGTGCTGGGCTGGGTTGATGCCGACGGTTTTCATGCAGAATCCGAGTGAATACCCTCTTTTCGTAGTTGGACGTAGTTCTGGCTTTATGGTAAAATGAATACGAATTTTTGAAACTACGAGGACACTATGAAGCAAGAACGAAATTGTATTGCTATTTTGGACATTCCTATTGACCGTTTGGACATGGAACAAGCGGCTAAGCAGGTACAGAAGTTTACAGAAGAAAAAAATTCTTTTCATTTGGTAGCTACCGCCAATGCAGAAATGATCATGCAGGCTCAAGACGATCCGGAATTAAAAGAAATTCTTCGTGCCGCCGCGTTGGTTGTGCCAGACGGAGCTGGCGTGGTTTGGGCTGCCAAACATTATAATACGCCTTTAAGGGAACGGGTGGCCGGCTTTGATTTAGCGCAGCGGCTCTTAGCTGACGGCGTAAAACAGCAATATGGCTTCTTTTTTCTTGGCGCCGCTCCAGGAGTAGCTGAAGCGGCTGCTGTCAGTGCCAGGAAAACGTATCCGAACCTGCGCATCCTCGGCTGCAGGGACGGATTTTTTAAAGAAGAGGACGAAGCGGAATTGATAGCACAAATCAATGCTTCTGGCGCCAATATTCTTTTTGTGGCTCTGGGGGTGCCTAGACAGGAGAAATGGCTGCGCCGACATGCCGCGCAGTTGCGCGTGCCTGTAGCCATGGGTGTAGGGGGAACCTTTGATGTTATGGCAGGAAAGGTCACCCGGGCGCCGCAGTGGATGCAAAAAGCCAGTCTGGAGTGGCTTTATCGTCTTTTATGCCAGCCAAGCCGTTGCCTGAGAATGCTAGCGTTGCCTCGTTTCGTTTGGCATGTTTGTAGTAGGAAAAACAGTTAGACAACCTCGAAGGTATATATTATAATTATTTGAGAATATGGGCCACTTAAAGCAAGCCCTTTTCTTTTTGCCCCGACGAGGGCAGGAGGTGAAACGAAGTATAATGACAACAGGCCTCATTGTTAAAGAGGGGTACCGTTATATTGCCTTTTTATTTCTTCTTACCGTCATGGTTGCCTTTTTTACCGAACCGGTATGGAGCATTTTGCCAGGTGTACTGACTTTGTTTGTGACTTTTTTCTTTCGTAATCCTAATCGGACGAGCCCGATAGGGGATAACTTGGTTCTTTCACCGGCCGATGGCAAGGTTATGAGCGTTTGTGAAGTAACTGACGAGGAATTTCTTCATACAAAAGGCACAAAAGTTACTATTTTTCTTTCCGTCTTTGACGTACATGTCAATCGCAGCCCCATTGGCGGGGAAATCAAATATCAACAGTATGTATGCGGCCGTTTCAAACCAGCCTATAAGGCTTCGGCAGGTTGTGAAAATGAACGCCATGCCATCGGTTTGGATAATGGACGTTTGCAGGTATTGGTCACGCAAGTGGCCGGTCTTATTGCACGACGCATCGTCTCCTGGGTCACTCTCGGCAGCCAGCTGCATTCCGGCGAATGCTTCGGCATGATTAAGTTTGGTTCCTGTACGGAAATTATCATGCCTACTGATGTGGAAGTGTTGGTCAAAAAAGGAGACCGCGTTTACGGCGGCAAGACCATCATAGGGAGGTTACACGAGTGAAGTATTGGATTCCCAATGCCGTTACAGCCCTAAACTTAGTTCTGGGCATGATTTCTCTCGGCTTTACCATGCAGGGAGAGTTCGTACCGGCTGGTTTTTTCATCGTCGCCGCTATGATTGCGGACGGTTTGGACGGCAGGGTAGCCCGAGCGCTTGGAGTCAGCAGCGAGTTTGGTAAGGAACTTGATTCACTCTGTGATCTGGTTTCTTTCGGCGTTGCTCCGGCGTTACTAGCCTATCAGTTCGCGCTAAAGGATTTTGGCTGGGTTGGCTTTTCCGTTGCTATCTTCTTTGCCTTATGCGGCGCTTTGCGCTTGGCACGTTTCAACGTAAGCACCAGTACGGTCAAAGGCTTTTTCATGGGATTGCCCATACCGGCGGGCGGCTGTCTGGTGGGTACCTTTGTAGCTCTCGGCTACAAGCCCAGCGGCTGGACGTTTCCCATTCTGATTGCTATTTTCGCCTATTTAATGGTCAGTTCAGTTCATTACCCTGACTTCAAGGGAAAGGGAAATGAGCAGATTCACGCCATTCCCGTTATATTGACTGCTGTCATGGCCGGGTATATTCTCTGGCATTCCCTAGAGGCCATTGTTTTTGTCATGTTCTTCTCTTATGCATTTTTTGGCGTACTGAATTTTGCCTATGGACTTTTTGGGCGTCAACGAATAACAGCAGCAAAGCAATAGACGGACACCATCTTAGAATTTTGGTGTGCGAAAAGGAGCGTCTCCCATGAACTATATAATGGATATTATCATGATCCCCATTCAAGCAATGATTGCTTTTTTCAGCGTGTACTATTTTGTTCTCGCTTGTTTCGGTTTTTGGAAGAAAAAAGAAAAGAAAAATTTCCAACCGAAACATACCTTTGCCATTGTCGTTTCCGCCCATAACGAAGAATCGGTTATTGGGCAATTAGTGGAAAATTTGCATGTCTTGCGCTATCCGAAAGAGCTTTATGACATCTTTATTATCGCAGACAACTGCACTGACGCCACAGCGCAAGTAGCTCGTGAATACGGCGCTATTGTGCATGAACGCTTTGACAAGGAAATACGTGGCAAAGGCTTTGCCATGGAATGGATGTTCGCGCGGCTTTTTAAGATGAAACGCCAGTATGATGCCGTTGTGGTTTTTGATGCTGACAATCTGGTGCATCCCAATTTTCTTTTGGAAATGAATAATCGTTTGCAAAAAGGGGAGACCGTTATCCAGGGTTACATGGATGCCAAAAACCCCACAGATACCTGGATTTCCGGAACTTTTGCCATTGCCTTCTGGCTGATCGATCATATTTGGCATTTAGCCAAGTATAATATTGGCTTGTCCAGCGTCTTGGGCGGCACCGGCATGTGCATTTCCACTAGTGTCCTGCGCCGTTTCGGCTGGGGCGCTACCTGTCTAACGGAAGACATGGAGTTTACCATGAAGGTCTTATTGAAAGGCATTCGTACGACCTGGGCTCATGACGCCATTGTTTACGATGAAAAACCGCTAACGTTCAAGCAGGCTTGGAATCAGCGCAAACGCTGGGCACAAGGACATTTCGACATTGCCGGACGCTATATTCCCACCATGATTAAGGAGGGCATCCGCCGCCGCGACATTCGTCTGCTGGATGGAGTGTTGCACTTGGTGCAGCCTCACTTTTTGCTGATGTCTACATTTTTTGTCATTGCCAGCTATGCAAGTACGGTTTACCCCTTTTACACGAATGTTTTAGAGCGAGTTTTGCCTCTTGAAGTTTGGACCATTCTCGCTTTTGGCCAATATATTTTTCCGGTCATTATTTTGGCCAAAATTCGGGCAAACTGGAAGTGCTGGTTGTATCTGCTGATGTATCCTGTCTTTGTCTACAGTTGGATTCCGATCACCTTCCTTGGCTTTTTGCATCGGCACGAACGCGTCTGGAGCCATACGCAGCATACCCGTGCACTCAGCTATCAGGATATGCTGATGAAAGCCAATGATGAATTCGCCAAAGAGCCGGCATTCAGCAAACAAGCAGCGAAATAATTCAAAAAGAGGTGAGTCTAACTCACCTCTTTTTCTCCATTTCAACAACACAAGCATTGGTAGAGGAAAGGAACATAGTATGTACGACTTAACGATAAGCCTTGATTTTGAAGCCGCTCATTGTATCCGAGAATATCCCGGAAAATGCCGACGTCTGCACGGACACAACTGGCGTGTTGAGGTCAGCGTCTGCGGCGAAACCTTAAATGAATTAGGCATGCTTGTCGATTTTCATGATCTTAAGGATGCTGCCAAAGGGGTCCTTGATGAACTGGACCATCATTATTTAAATGAGCTGGAAGCTTTCTGCCAATTGAATCCTACGGCGGAGAACTTGGCTCGCTATATTTATGAACAGTTAGAGCAATTGCCGTTGCTGCGTCAAGGAGATGTTTTCCTCACACAAGTAAAAATTTGGGAATCTCTTCATTCTGCTGTAGCCTATACTAAAGCCCGGGCCAATCGATAGGAGGCGCCGCTGTATGCGTATATTATTGACAAACGACGACGGAATTGACGCTTCCGGCATTCGCGCTTTATGGCAGGAGCTTTCTCCTTGGGCGGATGTAATTGTTGCCGCCCCGGACCGCGAGCGAAGCGCCACCAGCCAGGCAATTACCGTGACCCATCCAATTCGCGTGGATCGTCATGTTGTAAAAGAAGATGGCATTAAAGCCTGGCGAATCGGCGGCACGCCCACAGATTGCGTGAAAATAGCGTTGGAAGCGCTCCTTAGTGAAACGCCGGACTTAGTCATTTCTGGCATCAACCACGGCCCTAATTTAGGGACGGACGTGCTTTATTCCGGTACAGTCAGTGCTGCAATGGAAGGCTCCCTGCACGGGATTCCGTCTTTGGCTGTCTCACTTAATTCTTGGAGTCATGGCGACTTTAAAAGTGCCGCAAAAATCACAAGGCGCATTTTGGAAACCATGATCTTGCCGCATCAACTGCAGCCAGGAATGCTGCTAAACATCAATATCCCGGCTCTGCCGGAAACAGAGCTTAAAGGCGTTGCTGTCACTAAACTGGGCGTGCGCCAATATACTAATACTTTTGAACGCCGCCTTGACCCCAGAGGACGCATTTACTATTGGATGGGAGGCGAAGTGCTGAACGTTAGTAATGACGATGATAGTGATATCACGGCCATCGCCAAGGGATGCGTCTCGGTTACCCCCATCTGTCTAGACATGACGGATCACAGCCTTTTGCCGCTAGTGCAGTCCTGGGTCAAGGAACAGTGAGCAAAAAAGTCCGGCAGGATAACAGATAAAAAAAGTGAATTATTGTTTATAAAACTAGGAAAGAGTAGTTTGGCAAGCAGGAGGATTTTTGTGAAATTTGCAGGCATTTTATTTGATCTAGACGGAACGTTAATTAATACATCGCCCTTAATTATTGCGTCTTTTCAGCATACCTTTCAAACCGCTTACGGACGCAAGTTGCCCGAAGAAGCCATTTCACGGTATTTTGGCGAACCCCTGCGCACGGCTATGGAGGTTCTGGGCGAACCAGGAGATGCAGATCACTTAATTGAAATTTATCGCGCTTTTAATCTAGAGCATCATGACCGATTGGCTACCTCTTTTGAGGGTGTTGAACAAGCACTACAAGCTCTTGATAAAGCGGGCGTCTCCATGGGCGTAGTTACTTCTAAAACGGAAAAAACTGCCAGGCGCGGTCTGCGCCTGTTCCACTTAGACGGTTATATCCGGCATGTAGTAGGCATGGAATCAACCCAGCAGCACAAGCCGCACCCGGAACCTGTGGAAAAAGGCCTAGCCCATTTGGGCTTGCCGGCTTCAGCCTGCCTCATGGTGGGAGACAGCCCTGCCGATATCGCCAGCGGTCATG
Source organism: uncultured Anaeromusa sp. (assembly GCF_963676855.1). Classification (NCBI taxonomy): domain Bacteria; kingdom Bacillati; phylum Bacillota; class Negativicutes; order Selenomonadales; family Sporomusaceae; genus Anaeromusa; species uncultured Anaeromusa sp. The sequence continues at coordinate 2,402,077 of NZ_OY781460.1, read as the reverse complement.
CAGCTGGCTTGAAAACGGCTGCAGTTTCCTGGACACTGGTGCCCTGGGAAAATCTTGCGGCATCCAAACCAGATCATGTCTTGCAAACAATAAACGACCTGGTATTCCTGGTGACAGGAAACCGGTAAATAGGAGGCGTATTCATGACCACACCGCATCGCCTGGCCGTCATCGGCGGCACAGGAGTGTATGATCCTCGTATGTTGAGTTCTCTGTGGGAAGATACCATGTCGACGCCGTTTGGCTCGGTTCCTTATCAAGTTGGGCGTTTGGAGGGACAAGAAGTTGTCTTTTTATCACGCCACGGTGCTGGGCACTCCATACCGCCGCATTTAATCAACTACCGGGCTAATATTTACGCTTTGAAAAAGCTGGGAGTAGTGGCTATTTTGGCCACTACAGCGGTCGGTTCGCTGCGCATGGAATACAAACCCGGTGATTTTGTCGCTGTAGACCAGTTCCTTGATTTTACGAAAAACCGCATCAATACCTTTTTTGACGGCGGTCGCCGCGGCGTAGTGCATGTAGACGTTACCCAGCCTTACTGCCCTTCGTTGCGCGCCGTTCTGGCTGAAAGCGCCAAGGAAACAGGTATAACCCTTCATTCCCAAGGTTGTTACGTCTGCGCCGAAGGACCGCGCTTTGAAACACCGGCGGAAGTCCGTCTTTTTGCCTCTTTTGGAGGCGACGTCGTGGGTATGACGAATATTCCGGAAGCCGTGCTGGCCCGTGAAGCAGAAATGTGCTATGCTACCGTTTCGATGGTAACAAATTACGGTGCAGGCATTTCGCCGCAAAATCTCACCCATGGTGAAGTCGTCGACATCATGAAGCAAAATAGCGCCAAACTGCGTTTGCTCTTAGAAAAAACGCTGATTCGCATTAAGGCGGAAGAAGACTGCTTTTGCCGCCACGCGCTGCAGGAATACGGCGGCTTTGACATGACGAAATTTGAGTAGAAGGGAAACGGCTTTCATGAAAACCATGGAATGGAAAGACGGCTGTCTTTGGCTTTTGGATCAAACAGCGCTGCCGCTGGAAGAGCGTCAGCGCTGTTGTGAAGATTATCAGGCTGTAGCCGAAGCCATCTGTAAATTGGAAGTACGTGGCGCCCCAGCGATTGGCGCAGCAGCCGCCTACGGGTTGGTGCTGGGTGCTAAAAGTGTTGAGTATGCTGGCGATTTTGCGGCACAATTACAGCGCATTGCCGCGGAGCTTAACGCCACAAGACCGACGGCTGTTAATTTAGCCTGGGCTATTAAGCGCATGCTGCAAACAGCCCAAGCCCATGAGAACCAGCCGACTGCCGTAATTGTTGCGGCATTGGAAGAGGAAGCGAATGTCATTGCCCGCGAAGATGTGCTGATTAACCAACGTTTGTCCCAGTTTGGATCTGCTTTATTTGATTCGTCCAATCCTATACCCGTTCTGACGCATTGCAACGCCGGCTCTCTGGCAACAGTGGCGCAGGGGACTGCCTTGGGTGTTATTCGTGAAGCCTACCGTCTGGGAGGCATCAGCGGCGTTTACGCCGACGAAACCAGACCTCTCCTGCAAGGAGCCCGTCTAACGGCCTGGGAGCTATCCAAAGACAAGATTCCCGTTACGCTGATTACTGATAACATGGCCGGCTATGTTATGAAATTAGGCCGTGTCAAAGCCGTTATTGTCGGAGCTGACCGCATTGCCGCTAACGGCGATGTAGCTAATAAAATAGGCACTTATAGCGTGGCAGTTTTAGCCAAGGAGCATGGGCTGCCTTTTTACGTGGCAGCGCCGTTTTCCACCTTCGATGTGGCATTGGCCACCGGAGCTGGTATTCCTATTGAAGAACGGCAAGAAAGCGAAGTTACTCATTTTGCGGGTAAAGCTACAGCTCCTAAAGGCATTGCTGTATTCAACCCCGCTTTTGACGTAACACCTCACGAATATGTTTCTGCTATCATTACCGAGTACGGCGTGCTGCGAGCGCCTTATGACCAAGCCATTGCCGCCATGCGCCAACAAGCGGCGCAGTCTGCACAATAATAAATAACTACAGATAAAAAAGGAGAATGACACGATGACAACTTCCATGATTCGCGACAGCAAACTAGCCCCCGGAGGCCATGACAAAATCAATTGGGTAAAGAACTTCATGCCTGTACTCAGCCTTTTGGATAAAGATTTGAGCAAAGAACAGCCGCTCAAAGGCAAACGAATCGTTATCACCATGCACTTGGAAGCTAAAACAGCTTACTTGGCTTTAGTTCTTAAAAATGCCGGCGCCGAAGTCGCCATTACCGGCAGCAACCCGCTTTCCACACAAGATGACGTGGCAGCGGCGCTGAGCGAGCAAGGCGTTTCCGTCTTCGCCTGGCATGGCTGCACCGATAAAGAATACGAAACCTTCTTGAATCGCGCGTTGGATACCAAACCGGACATCATTGTCGACGATGGCGGCGACTTGGTTTCCTTGCTGCACGGAGAGCGCAGCGATCTAGCCGCCAATATCCTCGGCGGTGCAGAAGAGACCACTACCGGCGTACATCGTTTGCGCGCCCTGGCGGAAGAGGGAAGATTGAAATTCCCGATGGTTGCCGCTAATGACGCTTACTGCAAATACCTTTTTGATAATCGTTACGGTACCGGTCAATCGACTTGGGACGGCATCATGCGTACTACCAACCTCACGGTGACTGGCAAGACCGTTGTTGTCGCTGGTTACGGCTGGTGCGGCAAAGGCGTTTCTATGCGCGCAAAAGGGCTGGGCGCCAATGTAATCGTTACCGAAATTGACCCCATCAAAGCTATTGAAGCTGTATTTGACGGTTTCCAGGTCATGCCTATGGAGGAAGCCGCCAAACAGGGTGATATTTTCGTAACCGTCACCGGCTGCAAGGATGTTATCCGCAAAGAGCATATTGAAGTTATGAAAACCGGCGCTATTCTTTCTAATGCCGGCCATTTCGATGTGGAAATCAACAAAGGCGATCTAGATGCTTTATCTGTACAAAAGCGGACAGCCCGCCATAATATTGAAGAATACTTGATGGCCGATGGCCGCCGCATCTATCTGTTAGCGGAGGGGCGTCTGGTAAACCTGGCTTCCGGTGATGGCCATCCGGCGGAAATTATGGATTTATCCTTCGCGGTTCAGGCCATGGCGGTTCTACACATCTTGAACCACCATCAAGAGATGGATAATTCCGTTCACACTGTTTCCGATGATCTAAATAAGGAAATTGCCAGCTATAAACTGAAGGCCATGGGCTTTGGCATTGACGCCCTTTCAGCAGAACAGGAAGCGTATTTAAAACAGGCTTAAAACCGAGGGGGCTCTACTATGTTTGAAGCTTCTTGCCAACAACTGGTGTTGGCTGGACAGACTCTTTTGGCCAAAGGACTTGTCGCCGGTACCTGGGGTAATCTCAGCCTGCGCGTCGCTGAAAACCAAGTGGCTGTTACGCCTTCTGGTCGAGATTATGATACAATGACCAGCAAAGATATTGTCGTCGTCGATCTAAGCGGCAAAACAGTTCACCAAGCGTCTGACCGCAACGCCTCTTCAGAGACGCCGCTTCATTTGGCCATCTATCGGCAACGACCGGATATCATGGCTATTGTTCATACCCACAGTGTTCACGCTAGTGCTTGCGCCGTAGCTCATAAGCCCATTCCTCCGGTGATTGAAGACGTAGTGCAATTAGCGGGCGGTGAAATTCCTTTAGCACCATATGCTCTGCCTGGAACCCAAGAACTGGCGGCGCAAGCTGCCGCCACTCTTGGCTCCAAGCAGGCCGTATTATTGGCTAATCATGGAGTGGTTTGCTGCGGTACCACTTTGGCGGAAGCCATGACAGCAGCAGAATTAGTGGAAAAAGCGGCACAAATTTATCTTTATGCCAATCTTTTAGGAGGAGCCAAGGCCTTAAGCGACGAAGATGTAAGCATTATGCATGAATTTTACGTTTCGCATTATCGCAAACGGAGAGGGGATATACGGAATGACTGAACGCATCTTGATTCGCAATGTTGAATATTGGAGTCCGGATGGAACGATAGCCACCGGCGATCTGTCCATTGCGGAAGGAAAATTTGTTCATGTAGGTACAGTACCTGACTCCTGGACAGCCGATCGCATTATTGAAGGCAAAGATCTTCTAGCCATGCCTGGCTTCGTCAATACACATACCCATGCGGCAATGAGTCTGTTTCGCAGCTATGCTGATGATATGCAGCTTATGGACTGGCTACAAGAGAAAATTTGGCCGGCAGAGGCTCGTTTAGAAGCAGATGATGTCTATTGGGGCACGCAGCTGGCTATTGCGGAAATGCTGCGCACCGGCACCACCACCTTTGCAGATATGTACTTTTTCATGCCGGATGCAGCGCGCGCTGTTGCCGAAAGCGGTATTCGCGCTAGTCTGGCCCGCGGCATGGCCGGCGTGGCGCCGAATGCGGAAACTGCGCTGATGGAAAGCGCCTCCTTCTTTCGAGAATTTCACGGCGCTGCTGATGGTAGGATCACTGTTATGCTTGGACCGCATGCGCCTTATACCTGCCCGCCTGCCTATTTGGAACGCGTAGTTTCCATGGCTCATTGCCTAAAAGCCAACATTCACATTCATCTGGCGGAAACAATAGGTGAAGTGGAGGATTGCAAAAAAGACCATGGCGCTACGCCCATGGCTTTGATGGAACGCCTTGGCCTGTTGGAATGCGGCGTCTTGGCAGCTCACTGCGTACATCTTTCACCAGAGGATATCGAACTGATGGTACGTCGCAACGTTCGTGTAGCTCATAATCCTGGCAGCAACCTGAAGCTAGCCAGCGGTATTGCGCCGGTACCGGCTATGATGAAAGCGGGTTTGTGCGTAGCCCTTGGCACTGACGGAGCCGCCAGTAACAATAATTTGGATATGTTGGAAGAAGTCCGTTTGGCGGCAACCCTGCATAAGGCTAATACCGGCGATCCATTAGCAGTTTCCGCAAGTGAAGCCTTGCAGATGGCTACCAGCGCGGGTGCGCTTGCTCTGGGATTGGAGCAGCAAATCGGTCAAATTGCTCCCGGTAAAAAAGCGGATTTGACTCTTTGGAACATGAATGGCTTGCACTGGCAGCCTCGATATGATCGTATTTCACTTTTAGCGTATGCTGCTAATGCCCTTGATGTACACACGGTCTTAGTCGATGGTAAAGTACTGCTGGACCAGGGAGAATTAACAACAATCGATATCGAACGACTGCGTCATGAAATCGCTACACGCAGCCAGCGCCTTACTGCTCGCAACTAAAGAACCGAGGAGGAATTTACTTGTTTCACCCAGTTTGCTCTGAACGGTTGAATGGACTTTCATCCGCTGTTTTTTCAGAAATTGATGCCTTGCGACGAGCTGAAGAAGCCAAAGGCCGTGATATCATTACGTTGAGCATTGGCAGCCCCGACTTAGCTCCGGCGCCGCATATTGTTGAAGCTCTTTGCAACGCCGCCAAACAGGGCCACCAATACCGCTACGCCCTTTCACGCGGGAAAAGCGAACTGCTGGAGGCTATGTCGCAGTGGTATCAAGATAAGTTCGACGTTACTCTTTGCGCGGAAACGGAAGTACATACGCTGATGGGTTCCCAGGACGGTCTGGCTCATATTGCTCTTTGCCTTCTAAACCCGGGCGATGTAGTACTGGTTCCTGATCCTGGTTATCCGATTTTCAGCGCAGGACCTTTGGTAGCCGGCGCCGAATTGTATCATATGCCCTTGCGCAAAGAAAATGAATTTTTACCTGACTTAGAAGCGATTCCCGCAGACATTCGTAAACGTGCCAAACTGATGATTTTAAACTATCCCAATAATCCTTTAGCAGCCGTAGCGAACGAAGAATTTTTCCGCAAGGTAGTAGCTTTTGCCCAGAAACATGAAATCATCGTCTGCCATGACTTCGCGTACAGTGAGTTAGTCTTTGACGGCTATCGACCGCCGAGTTTTCTGGCAACACCAGGAGCCAAGGAAATAGGCATTGAGTTTCACTCGCTTTCCAAGACGTACAACATGGCTGGCTGTCGGGTAGGGTTCGCTTTGGGTAACGCAGACGTCATTTCCTATTTAGGACGCCTAAAATCCAATTTTGACTATGGTATTTTTCTTCCCGTCCAGGAAGCCGCCATCGCCGCTCTGCGCGGCCCACAGCAGGCCGTACTGGACACAGCTGCCATCTACCAACGTCGACGGGATCTTTTAATTGATGGCTTAGCCGCCTGCGGTTGGCAGATTCCCAAGCCTAAAGGTACCATGTTTATTTGGGCGCCAGTGCCAACCAAGGAAACCTCCATGGAATTTACATTATCCTGGTTACGTGAAGCCGGGGTAGCCGTAGTGCCGGGAAGTGCTTTCGGACCGCAAGGCGAGGGCTATGTACGCATCGCCTTGGTAGAAGAAGAGGCAAGTTTACAAAAAGCAGTTGATCGTACCGTGCACTGGTTGAAAAAAAGCTAAATTACAGCTATATCCAGATTGACAAAGGAGGAATTGTCAATGAAAGCATTGAATTTTTATTCATCCAATTACCATGTACAGTTAGTCTGCCGCCGCAAATCCTGTACCATTCGCTTTGGCGATAAGCGCAGCAAATATCAGGAAGGCGACATTGTCTGGGTAACGGTGGGCAAACGGTTTCATCAGCGCAAGAAGATATATGCCGCCGTTATTGACCGCGTTTTGGTAAAACCCATCGGTCAATTAACCCGCGAAGACCTACAAGGTGAAAATCCAGATATTGCTAGCGTCGAAGAGCTGACCCGTTTCTTGGAAGGGGTTTACGAGCGTAGCATTGCTCCAGATGATACGGTAACAGTTGTTTATTTTTCAGAAATCATTGAGTAACATTTCATGATATAATAAACCGAAGCTGATTTATTGACAGTTTCGGTTTATTTTTATATTTAAGGAATCATTGCTGTTACTGCGCCGATTCCTTAATAAAAATGCCGCTAAAACAAAACAGGGAGTGTGTTATTATGTCTAACAAAACAGTAACCGCAGGTATTTCTGCCCGCCACGTCCATGTAACTCAGGAGCATCTGGATATTCTCTATGGAGCTGGCTATGAGCTAACCAATAAAAAAGATTTGGCACAGCCTGGGCAGTTTGCTTCCAACGAGACCATTGATGTAGTCACCGAAAAATCAGCGTTTAAAAATGTACGTATTCTGGGACCAATCCGCAGCAAGAGCCAAGTAGAAGTTTCCATGAGCGACGCCATGAAACTGGGTCTGAAAAACATTCCTGTACGTGATTCCGGCGATTTGGCCGGTACGCCGGGCGCCAAACTGGTAGGCCCGAAAGGCGAAGTCCAACTGACAGAAGGCGTCATTGTAGCTGGGCGTCATATCCATATGAATCCTGCTGAAGCCGCCGAATTCGGCGTCAAAGATAAAGATCTCGTTAAAGTCCGCTGTGGCGGTAATCGCGGCCTGATTTTTGAAAACGTGTTGATCCGCGTTAACAAAGACTATGCGCTGGAAATGCATGTCGATACTGATGAAGGAAATGCCGCGTTGTGCAAAAATGGCGATCAATTGGAAGTTATTGTCGACTAAGTAAATGTTAGTGACCAGTATACAAAATACCCGCAATTTTTGCGGGTATTTTTATGTACAAAAGCAGGAATTTTTATGTTAGTTCCGAATAAAGTGAATATACCGAGTTAGTGGTTTACAACATTACAGGCGAAGAGAGGAAAGGGGTTATTTTCATGGCAAAACCGGTCATCAACGAAGAGCGATGCAAAGGTTGCGGCTTATGCACCGTCGCTTGTCCGAAGAAGATTCTGACATTTGCAGATCATTTCAACAGTAAAGGCTATCGTCCCGCTTTCTGTACGGACGAATCGCAGTGCATCGGTTGTGCTCTGTGCGGTAAAACTTGTCCAGATGTAGCTATTGAAGTCTATAAATAAAGGGGAGGAAGTACTGTGGCTGAAAAAGTTCTAATGAAAGGCAACGAGGCGATTGGTGAAGCTGCCATTGTTGCTGGGTGTCGTCATTATTTTGGCTATCCCATTACCCCTCAAACCGAACTTACCGAATATATGGCTAAACGCATGCCGAAAATTGACGGGGTGTTTTTACAGGCGGAAAGTGAAATTGCCGCGATCAATATGGTTTATGGAGCAGCCGGTACAGGCGCTCGTTCCATGACTTCATCTTCAAGCCCTGGCATTAGCTTAAAACAAGAAGGAATTTCTTATATTGCAGGGGCCGAACTGCCCTGTGTCATTGTGAATATTGCTCGCGGAGGTCCGGGCCTGGGAAGCATCCAGCCGGCACAGTCCGACTATTTCCAAGCTACCAAAGGCGGCGGTCACGGCGACTATCGCCTGATTGTCCTGGCACCGAACTCTGTACAAGAAATGGTAGACTATACGATTCTTTCCTTTGATTTGGCCGATCAATATCGCACACCAGTCATGCTTTTGGGAGACGGCGCTTTAGGCCAAATGATGGAGCCAGCCGAATTCAAGGCCAGCACCATTACTCCTCCGGCTAAGCCTTGGGCTGCAGCTGGCTTGAAAGGCCGTAAAAAACCGAATATCATCAATTCGCTGTATCTCCAGCCGGATGCGATGGAACAGCATAACCTACACCTGCAGGAAAAATTCGCCAAAATTTCCGCTAATGAAGTGCGCTATGAAGAGCTTTACACAGACGATGCCGAACTGGTCATTGTAGCCTATGGCATTAGCTCCCGTATTGCCCGCACAGCAATGGAAAAAGCACATAAAGAAGGGCTGAAAGTCGGCATGCTCCGTCCGATTACTTTGTGGCCTTTCCCAACAGCTCCGCTCGAAGCATTAGCGCAAAAGGCTTCCGCCTTCCTGACGATAGAGCTCAGCGCCGGCCAAATGGTCGAAGACGTAAGGCTGGCCGTCGGTAAAGACAAGCCGGTTCATTTCTATGGACGCATGGGCGGCGTAATGCCCAGTCCCAATGAAATTTACGAAAAAATCGTTGCTATTATGAGCGGCAAAGGAGGGAAATGATCTCATGGCTGAAAAAGTTTTTGGTCGTCCTGCTTCACTTGTAGATGTACCTACACACTATTGTCCCGGATGCCATCATGGCATTATCCACCGCCTGGTAGCAGAGGTTATTGATGAATTGGGCGTGCAGGACAGCGCCATCGGCGTCGCTCCTGTCGGCTGTTCGGTACTTGCTTATGATTATTTCAATATTGATATGTTTGAAGCCGCTCATGGCCGTGCTCCGGCTGTAGCTACCGGCATCAAGCGCGTTCATCCGGAAGCTCCGGTTTTCACCTATCAGGGCGATGGTGACCTTGCAGCCATTGGCGCAGCAGAGATTGTTCACGCTGCGGCGCGCGGCGAGAAAATTACTACTATTTTCGTTAACAACGCTATTTACGGCATGACCGGCGGTCAGATGGCGCCTACCAGTTTGGTAGGCCAAGTCACGCAAACCTCGCCGTACGGCCGCAAAGCGGAAACGGCAGGCATCCCAATCCGTGTATCGGAAATGCTGGCTACCTTGGACGGCGCCGTTTATATCGAGCGCGTAGCTGTCAATACTCCCGCCAATATGGCTAAAGCTAAAGCCGCTATTAAAAAAGCCTTCAAGACGCAATTGGAAGGCAAAGGCTTCTCCATGGTAGAAGTTCTTTCCACTTGCCCGACTAACTGGGGATTAAGCGCCATTGACGCTGTCAAATGGATGGAAGCCAATATGATGCCTTACTATCCCCTTGGGGTTTTCAAAACACCTGAGGAGGTGGCCAAATAATGTCGCAGACACATGAAATTATTATGTCCGGTTTCGGCGGTCAGGGTATCATGCTCATGGGACAGTTGCTGACCTATGCAGGCATGCTCGAAGGCAAAGAAGTAACCTGGATTCCTTCTTACGGGCCGGAAATGCGCGGCGGCACCGCTTATTGCTCGGTTATCGTATCCGAAGATCCCATCGGCGCCCCTATGGTCAGCGAACCATCCCTGGTCGTTGCTATGAACTTGCCATCTCTGACTCGCTTTGAAGGATCCCTGCAAAAAGGCGGCACTTTGATCATCAACAGCTCTCTTATTGACAAAGACGCTTCTCGCAAGGATATCAACGTCTTTAAGGTTCCTGTCAATGAAATCGCTGCTGAACTTGGCAATCCCAAAGTCGGCAACATGGTCATGTTGGGAGCGATCATCGCGGCAGCGGAACCGGTGAAAACCGAATCCATGCTAGGAGCTTTCAAAAAAATGTTCGAAAAGAAATTCGCCAATAAGCCGGCGTTGTTCAAGATCAACGAACAGGCCATCCAGCGTGGCGCGGATTTCATTAAAAAGTAAAACAGAGGACATAGAGTCAAGAAAAGGCGGTTTTATCCAAAACCGCCTTTTCTTGACTCCTTAACTCCTTATAAGTATAATTATAAGGAGTTAAGGGAACGATAATGTAGATCCCGAGGAGGAGATAGATATGAATGGGCAGCAAGTAACTATTCCGGCCGCATCCTCTTTGCTGAGTCCAAATAGTTGGAGTAAAGAAGAATTTTTGCAACGCTTTGGTGAGTTTCTCCGTTTGGACGTAGCCCATGGCCGCGCCGCTGCCGACACAATGGCTACCTATCTTTCTCACATTCGCCAATTTCTCCTTTGGTGCCGCGAAGAAGGGCTACAGCCAGAACAGGCTACTGTGCACCAGTTAAAAGTATATCGGCAGTACCTTTGGGAGAAAAAGCGCTATAAAGTCAGCACCATTGCCTTAAAGCTAACAGCGCTGCGCCGCTTTTACACAGCCGCTGTTTCCAGAGGCATTCTCAAAGAAAATCCGGCTTTAGAAGTGTACGCAGGCGAAGACCGCCGCGCTCGCCTGCAGCCGCAGTCCTTTCTTACCGCCGCCGATATGCAGCAGTTGCTGTCGCGTATCCCCAAAGAAGGGGAGGTAGCGCTGCGCGCTAAAGCTATTTTGGTACTTATGGCTTTACAAGGCTTGCGTACCGTAGAAATCCATCGCGCCAATATCGAAGATGTTGATTGGAACAACGGCATGATGCTGGTGCACGGCAAAAAAAGAGATGGCTATGTATATCTGCGCGAGGACGTTCTTGCTGCGTTGGATGCCTATGTCAAACAGCGCCGCCCTGTGCAGGGCGACGCCGAAGGCACGCCGCTTTTCGTCTCCGTCAGCCGTCATCATAACGGCGGACGTCTTTCACGCTGCGGCATCCGTGATACTGTTGATCATTGGTTCCAAGAAGCCAAACTTAAAAAGCCGGGAAAAAGCTGCCATTTATTGCGCCATACCTGCGGCACCTTACTCTACCAAGAAACGAAAGACTTGCGGATTGTCCAGGAAACCCTGCGCCATGCCAGCCCCACGACGACTGCTAAGTATGCCCATCTAGATGATCAACTGTCGCATCGCTATACCAGCAAAATTCCCATTCAAGTGGATTGAAAAATCAAAGCATAAAGAACGAACAAGAAGGAAAAAACGACGCCCACAAATGCCCTGTAGGCGTCGTTTTTAGCAAGACCCTTACAATACCATTAGGAGATTCCATGTACATTGTCTCTTGGTAGTATACCCGAAAATCATCTAATAAAATCCCTTTTATATTTTATTTTAGAAAGGAGCTGCCTGAGATGAATGCACAAAATCCGTCATATTGTATTGAATTGATTCAAGCAGAAGAAACCTGGCCGCTGCGTCAAGAAGCCATGTGGCCGGACAATGACATTTCCTTCGTTCAACTTTCAGGAGATGAGAAGGCGTTGCATTTCGGCCTCTTCTTAATTACAGAGCCAAACCGCAAACTGCTTGTTTCTTGCCTATCCTTATTTAGTAGTGATTCGGCTTTGCAATTACGCAAGTTTGCCACTTTATCATCGCAGCAGCAGCAAGGATGGGGAAGAAGACTGTTGACACACGTGCTGAAGGAAGCATCGTCGCTTGCAGCGGGACGGGCTATTGTACTGGATTCGCGCCAAGAAAAAGAATCCTTTTACGCTTCCTTCGGTTTCCAGCGCGAAGGAGAACCGTTTGAGAAAAACGCTCGTTTCTATGTGCGCATGAAATGGCATTAAAGCGGTTTAGGCAGTCGGCTTGCCGCGCCGACTAAACCAAATGAAAAAGCCGCACAAGAAAACATACATCACCAAAGAATACATTTCCGGGTTTTCCGTGCTGCCCCAGGAAAGCTGACTGAAGTCATAGCCCAGTACGCGCAATCCGGCGCTGCATACGCCCATGATCGAACCGCCGGCAATAAAACCGGAGCTGATGAGAATGCCTCGACGCTGCCGCCATTGGTTCAAAAGCGCATCGCGGCTGCTATGAGCCATGAGATAGGCAATACCGCCGCCAGCCAGTAAAGGCATATTGAGCTCCAACGGAACATATAAACCTAACCCAAACGCCAACGCCGGAACCTTCAGCCGGTCTAACAAAACAGCCAATACAGCGCCCGCAAGATATAACGTCCAAGGAGCTTCCTGGCCCGCCATGAGCGGTCCGATGACCGCGGCTACCGCATTGGCCTGAGGAGCCGCCAAGGACCCCGGACCGCTGAAGCCCATGCTTTTAGCGAGAAGCAGCATGACTCCGGCGGCAATGAACGCGGAAATCAGAGTGCTAATGACCTTCCAAATCTGCAGCGTCTTCGGCGTAATGCCAAGCCAAAAGGCTACCTTTAAATCCCCTACAAAGCATCCCGTCATCCAGAGGCAGCCGCAAACAACCGCCGCCATAAGCAGAACCACTAAAATGCCGACCTCGCCGACTAAGCCCGTGCTGATCATAGCTTGCGCGCCAATAATCAAAGTCAATAAGGTTAAACCGGATACAGGTTCCGAGGAAGTAAAGGCAATCGACGTAGTTCCTACGACGGAAAAAAGAAAAGACCCTGCCAGCAGCACCAATGCTAACAAAAGCGCCTGCAGCCAGCTAGCCCCATAGTAGAGGTGAATGAGCAAAGTAAATACCAACGCAATGGCTGCAATCATTCCCACAACCCAGGCCATAGGAACATCTTGTTGCGTCCGCACATAGGCGGATGTATTTTTTTTGTCTTCCCATATGCCTACGATAGCTTCCTTAAAGGCCATGCCGATAAAAGGAGCCATCTTTAAAACTCCCAAAATTCCTGCCATCGCCAAGGTCCCAATACCGATAAAGCGAACAGATTGGCGAAAAATAGCCTCTGGTGTCATATCCTGGAATACTTTTCCCGCAGCAGTTCCAAGCATCCAAGCTTGATTGTCAGCCGATAAAGAGGCCACTAATGGAAGCAGTACCCACCAGCCAAACAAAGAGCCTCCGGCGATAATAACCGCATAACGCCAGCCCGTCATGTAACCGATGGCTAAAACAGCGGCCTCTACATTAATGGCAAAAAACAGCTTATATTTTTCCGCCAAATAGCTGCCAAAAGTACAAAAGCGGGAAGTAAATGCCGCATTCCACCAGCCAAAAGAGTTGGTAGCAAAATCAGCCGCACCGCCTACTAGACTGCTGAGCAAAATTACGCGCAGGCTGCCGCCGCCTTTGGCCCCGGACAAGAGAACCTCCGTTGTAGCCAAAGAACCAGGAAAGGGGTAATGTCCATGCATATGTACCACGAAATAATTGCGCAAAATAATTGCGTAAGCAATACCTAGAAGACCGCCCAATAGCGTAGTCCATACCATTTCCGTAAATGTGGCCTGCAGTTGCAGAATAAACAAAGCCGGGAGCACGAAAACCAGGCCGGAATTGACCATGGAACCGGTAGAGCCGATGCATTCCATCAATGTATTTTCTCCCAATGCATCGGTTCTCTTTAATACCGCCGCCAGCGCTATAGCCATGGCGGCTATAGGCGTATCCGCCGAAACGCCTTGGCCCACTTTTAACGGCATATAAGTGCAAGCCACCGTAAAAACGGCGCCAAAAAGCAAGCCTAACAGGATTGCATAACGTGTCGCTTCCTTTGGCTTTTGCTGTGGCTTCAAGATTGGCTCATACGTTTCTCCCTCCCGTAGCGGAAGAAAAGCGGCATCCGATAGCGAGCAAGAATCAGCAACGCCGGAAGCTGCTTCTTTTTTATCCATTTAAGCATCTCCTTTGGAAAAAAGTTACTTTCATTATGCCACAAAAAAGAAAACGGCGTCTAGTTTGTTAATTGGAGCAACTCCATTTGCCGTTCTATAATAAACTTTCTTCTTGACTTGAAGTTAACTCAAAATGGTCCAAACGTGCCCCCATTCGAGTTATATCAGCAGGATTCTTTAAAATTCATACAGAATGTGTATATTAATTTACAGATAGATATATTGGGGAAATCATATCTGAATGCAAAAGATAGCAGGAGAATGTCCATGGATTTTCGCGTACTGAACTACTTTTTAATGGTAGCAAGAGAAGAGAACATTACAAAGGCGGCACAGATTCTTCATATTTCTCAGCCGACACTTTCCCTCCAGCTTATGCAATTGGAGCAGGAGCTGGATGTGAAATTGTTCCAACGAAGCAACCATAATGTGTATCTCACCAATGAAGGCTTGCTTTTTCGACGCAGAGCCAGTGAGTTGCTGCAACTAGCCGAAAAAGCAAAAAAAGAGCTGTCACAAACCGAGGAAGAAATCACCGGAGATATTTCCATCGGCTGCGGCGAATTACTGAGTGTTCAGGAGTTAGGCAAAATGATGTCCGTTTTCCAGCAGCGGCATCCTTTGGTTACCTTTCATTTGCACAGCAGTTATAATCAAAACATTCAGGAATGGTTGGAACGGGGGATTCTAGATCTAGGATTAATGATCGAACCAGTTGATGTTAGTAAATATAATTTTGTGCGTATGCAGCAAAAGGAAGCATGGGGAGCCTTGGTAAAAAAAACTTCTTCTCTGGCGCAAAAAAAGGTTATGACGGCAGAAGATTTAGCAGGAATTCCGCTTATTACGACGCGAAATCCCAAAGTCGACAATGAGATTGTCAGTTGGTTTGGAAATCATGCAGGACAGCGGAAGGTAGTTATTACCTACAATTTACTTTACAATGGCGCCATGATGGCACAACAAGGCATAGGAACGGCTATGTGCCTAAAATTAAATTGCCATTATCCCGGTTTAAAGTTTGTTCCGCTGGAACCCAAGCTAGAGTTGAGCTCTGTTTTGGTCTGGCGAGAACATCAAGCCTACTCAAATGCTGTAACGGCCTTTATTCGCTTTGTGAAGGCGTATGAAAAGTGAATATATAAAGGTAATTGGCGCTCAGAAATGAGCGTCAATTTTTCAGAGAAAAGCGGCTGCTAATTTAGCAGTCGCTTTTTCATGGCAGATAGTGACGCTGCGATAGGCATAGGAGCTAACCAAGAAATACATAAAATGAATTGCTGGAGATAAAGTATAAGCATTAGACATGATAGTATTTGCGGTATAAATTATAAATAACAACAATGCCTGAATTTCAAGAAATGACTTGACCATAATAGTAATTCAACTACGGAATGAAGCTATGGCAAATGGAAAAATCATTTCCAAAAACGGCTTGTGCTAAGGGAGGAAACCTATGACCATCAAGGAAGTCGCAGCGCGTACAGGAATCTCTGCAGATAATTTGCGGTACTACGAACGTATTGGCATTATCCCTCATATGCCTCGTACCATTTCGGGGATCCGTAATTACAACGAGGTCAGCCTGCGTTGGATTGAGTTTGCCATGCGCTTCAAAAAAACAGGAGTTTCCTTAGAGGCTATTAGTGTATATATGAAACTTGCAAGGCAGGGAACCGAAACTGCAAGCGCAAGGCGTGCCGTTTTGGAGAAAACTCGGGAAACCATCGTCCGGCAGATCGAGGAATTGGCGGAAAGCTTAAAATTGGTGCAGTTTAAACTGGATAATTATTATACGGTTTGCTTACCCGATACAAATCAGCTGATCGATGATTGGGAAAAAGAACAAATAGAAACTAGAGGCATGTTGTGAACCATAAAGCAAGCTGCCTCTAATGACGAGGACGGGATAAAAATGACCAAAATAGAAGTAAGCAGCAAGTATCAGATACCTATAGAAATTTTAGAGCTATACCAATCCTGGGGGTTGTGCAGTGCCGTCAAAGCCGCTATGGATGACTGGAAATATGACGATCAGGATTTGGAACGGCTGAGTATGATCATGGCACTGCATGATATTGGCTTCGACAGCCAAGCGGTTGAAGCCTACATGCGCCTTATGATTAAAGGAAATGAAACCCAATCAGTTAGGTTGAATATGCTGAATAAACAGCGCAGCAAGGCCTTAGAAGAACTTCATCTGAAAGAGAGACAGTTAGAACGCATGGACTATTTGCGGCATGCCATGCGGGAAGGAATCTCGAAAGCGAAGTGATGGAGGGAAATGTTTATGTATAGGCGAGAATTCCTGAAAATCAGCGGGGCAGGGGCGATGACTCTGTTTTTAAGCGGCTGCGGTCTGTCTGCCTTAACGGATTACAAAAAGAACAACGAAAGAAAGGCTCCAGAAAAAGGAAGCGTATCAGGAGGTAAAAAAATGAAAATTGTAGTTATTAGTAGTAGTCCGCATTCGAAAAACGAATCGACGTCCATCTATTTGGCGGATAAGTTCACAGAAGGGGCCAAAAGCGCTGGACACGAGGTATTCACCTTTGATGCAGCCAACGAGGAGACCCATCCGTGCCGAGGCTGCGACAAATGCCACATGGACGGTCCCTGTATCTATCAGGATGCGATTGAGCAAAAACTCATGCCCAAGATGCTGGAAGCAGATATGTTGGTATTGGTAACGCCGCTTTACTATTACGGTATGTCCGCACAGTTGAAGATTGTTGTAGATCGATTTTATTCCCGCACGGGAAGGCTCCATGATAAAAAAGCAGTTCTTATGGCCACCGCTTATAACAGCGCTGATTGGACCATGAGTGCGCTGGTAGACCACTACGATACATTAGTGCGTTATATGAACTGGAATAATGCAGGTAAAGTCCTGGCCATAGGCTGTGGATCTCGCCCCTTGGTTGAACGATCCGAGTTCGGCAACCAAGCGTATAAAATTGGAGCAAACCTTTAAGGAGAGCATCCCTGAAAAGGCTTATTTTGAATGCAGCAATATGGGAATTCTTTTTATTGATTATGAGCTTTCAGTACTTGCCGAAGATACTGCATGAACTAGGAGGCGTCTTCTGGGTAGTAGCAGTGCTGTTACACCTTTTGGGGAATCAGCACTGGTTTAGTTCTTTGTTGCATGGAAAATAGGACATTATGAATTACCTCACTATGCTTCCTTGAAGCAGGTGATTGTTGGAAATGAATATAGAAATAAGAAAGCCAAATGATAGAAAACAAGCCGGCTAAAGTGAGTGTTGGATCACTTTGCCGGCTTGTTTGTTTTAGAGTCTAAATACTATGGTTCTAAATTTGCTGGTACATATATCTAAAAATTAACTGTTGACTTAGAGTTAACTCAGAGTTGTAAAGTGATAGAAGGGCTCTAAAAAACACTGCATTTACGAAGTATCTGTCGTCGGCATTGGATGCATAGGAGTGAACATGGAGTATGGAGCAGTGAACACAATAGATTAGACGAAATTCAATTTGAGAAAAGGTGTGTATGGGAATGAAAAACGTAATGATTTTAACAGGTGCAGGGCAAACCAGCCAAGCTCCTATTGAAGTTATTTTGAAGGTAGACTTGTATGGTACAGCCGTACTGCTTGAAGAAGTAGGCAAGGTAATCAAAGAGGGCGGCGTAGGTATAACCATTTCCAGTCAATCCGGCTGGAGAATGCCGGCTTTAACCGCGGAAGAGGACGCTTTATTGGCAACAACTCCGGCAGAAGAGCTTTTAAAGCTGGATATTTTGCGGCCTGAGAAGATCAAAGATACCTTGCATGCTTATCAAATGGCTAAGCGTTGCAATGAAAAGCGCGTTATGGCTGAAGCGGTTAAATGGGGAAAACGTGGTGCAAGAATTAATGACATTGCACCGGGAATTATTGTTACGCCTCTTGCTCTTGATGAATTTAATGGCCCACGCGGAGATTTCTATAAGAATATGTTTGCAAAATGCCCGGCAGGTCGCCCCGGCACGGCTGATGAGGTTGCTAATGTTGCCGAACTTTTAATGAGCGATAAGGGGGCTTTTATTACGGGCTCTACTGTACTAATTGACGGTGGTGCAACCTCAAGCTATTTCTATGGACCGTTAAAGCCACAGAGTTGACTCATCTTGGAATGGGCATGTTTGGCACTTGGATTGCAATGTTCTTTGACTGGGCCGTTAAGGCATTGATTTTTTTGATAACGTATGAATACACTAAAAAAGTTTGCATTGAAGGATATCTTTCAATGCAAACTTTTCGATACTACGACTGCAAGGAGAACGTAGCTTTAACTACTTGCTTCCATTGCAGATTAATACTACTGGCCATTCTCTTTTTTCCTTCAACATCTAAGTGTAAGCCATCAACAGCCAAGGCCGGTGCGAGAATTCCGTGTGTTGTGTCCAGATTGCGTGTAATATCAATATGATTTTGCGTGCGAATAAACTGGTTAACTAAGCGGAATTTTTCCTGCCAATCCAAGCTGGTTGTTTCGTTAAATACTTTTTTTATATGCTCTGGATTGATCGGAGGCAAAGTCAAAAACACAGGCTGGATACCATGGGCCAGGCACTTTTCTTTTAGTGTTTTCAAATCAGCGATTACCTCTTCGGCAGAAGCATCTCCTCTAAGACTATTCGTTCCGCCAAGGATTATCAAATAGTCCGGCTGGAAGGGAAGTACGTCTGCCTCAAAGCGCTCCACTAACGCCTCGCTGGTATCGCCGCTTTTGCCAAGATTGACGGTTGGAAAGTTCAAATAGTGTTGATAGCTGTATTCCCAAGCGCTTGGGGGATAGGAGATGCTTCCACCGCCATGGGTAATGCTATCTCCATAGGTTGCGACGCGGTAATGCAAAGCCGGGCTGACGGTAAATGAGCCAACATCAGAGTAGACGCCAACAGGCTCGCCGGTTGCATCAAGCCCCCGTATTCGCCAGTAAAGAGGCTCTTTAGACATTCTGGGTTTTTCATCGTAATAATCGAATCCGGTTGCCATTGCCGAATCAATACGGTGAATAGATGGGTCAATTCCATTAGGATTTTCCGGCGGAGCATCTAGTATTTCCACTTCATAAGTTGCCGCGTTAGCTATTGGTATCCAGGAATACACCGGATATAACAAGACGCCTCCTGGGCTCTGATTAAAAACAGACGTAAGCAGCGGCTTAGAAAGGGAAGATAGGTTTTTATCTATTACGATCTTTTCAGAAGAAGAAAACGAACTGATTGGCTTGCCATTGGCATCAAGACCGCGGACGCGCCAAAAAAAAGTGGTATCGTCCAAACTAGTTCCGTCAAATTGATAGCCAGCAACAAATATCTTGGTCGTCGAAAAAATCCGATTTGCTGTCATATCTGGAAAATCCAAATTTGCCGGAGGCTGCTTTAACAATTCTAATTCATAAGAAACAGCGCCGGTCACTTTGCTCCACGTTAAGACTGGCATAGTTGCAGCCGGCTTGTCTTGAGAATAATGAATAGTAGCCTGCGGCCTGTCTTGTATCTTTGCAACTTTACAAAGGCCTAACGTTGAAACCACATGTGTCGCTTTAGCGGCAAGGCCAGTACCAATTCCAATAAAAATAACAAGACTAAAGCAAAGAAAGAAAAAGGAAATAGTGCGGAAAACTTTCACAACTGCCGAATCCTCCTTTTGTTTTGGCTGTAGTAAAGGAACAGGTTCTTAGTTTATAGTACTTCTTTGAGTCAACTTTAAGTCAAGAGATTTTTAAAATTTCATTTGACTTGGAGTTAACTCTAGAGTGTAGACTAAACATAAAATAAGAATAGAAAGAAGTGTGCAGTATGAATCGGCGGAATTTTATTAGGTTGGCAGTAGCTGCCGGAGCCACCATTACGGTACTTCCTGGATGTATTTTTGATTCGGACCGCCCAGTTACGCCATCATCTAAACAAGGTGTAACTGGGCAAGAACGTGGTGAAACTATTGCAAAAATGGCAATTGTAAGCGGGGAGGATGTCGAAAGTATAATCAAAAAAGGCTTTGCGGCCATGGGGGGGATCGGAAGCTATATAAAATCAGGAGCGTTAGTAACAATTAAGCCAAACTTCAGTAGCACCCGCGGACCTGATGCAGGCGTAACTACCAATCCTCTGTTGGTGGGCGCTGTAGTAAAGCAATGTCTGGAAGCCGGAGCGAAAGAAGTGCGGGTCATCGACCA
Organism: uncultured Anaeromusa sp.; assembly: GCF_963676855.1. Classification (NCBI taxonomy): domain Bacteria; kingdom Bacillati; phylum Bacillota; class Negativicutes; order Selenomonadales; family Sporomusaceae; genus Anaeromusa; species uncultured Anaeromusa sp. The sequence goes on along the minus strand of NZ_OY781460.1, from coordinate 2,381,816 downwards.
TACCTTTTATGCCGGTGAACTGTGTCTGCGCATGAGCGGCATGGAAGCAGCTGTACGTCAAGCAGGCGGCAAAGCCTACACTATCAACTCACAGACAGGAGAGTTTTATAGCAGTGTCAATATGAATGGAACTATTTTGAAAACAGCCGACTATGCAAAAGATGTGCTGGATGCGGATGTGTTTATCAATATGCCAATTTTAAAGCAATGCGATCCTACGAGCATATCAGCCGGCTTAAAAAACTTAATGGGAATTGTTTGGGACCGAAACATTTTTCATCAAACCGACCTACATCAAACCATCGCAGAACTGGCAGCTTTTAAAAAGCCTACGCTAACCATTATGGATGCGCTCAAAGGCATTACCGCAAATGGTCCTTCCGGCCCGGGGCCAATCCAAGAATGGAAGCAAGTGGTTTTCAGCACCGATATGCTGGCTGCCGATGCTTATGGCGCCAGTTTGCTTGGCATGAAAGCGGCAGACATTAGGCACCTGGCTATTGCCGCCAAGCTGGGCGCAGGCAACCTGGACTGGAATCAGCTAGAAATATCGAGAGTATAAGATGAAACAGCAAACAAACTGGTTACTCTCGACTGGGCGAGTTATTGTTCCTACAAGCCTGCTGCTGCTCTTTTCCTACTCTCTTCTTGGCACAAGCTATTCCCATCCAGAAGCGGCTAAAATAGCCTTGTGGATGTCGCGCTTCGATCCCTTGATGATCCCGTTAGAGCTGCAGGTCTCGTGGACTGTGCCTGCCTGGATCTGGCTGCCGCTGTTGCTTTTGCTCCTAACCGCATGGTTAGGAAGAGTATTTTGCGGCTGGTTTTGCCCGCTGGGGGCTTTGCTGAATCTAACCTATTATTTAAAACGCGTTTTGCGAATCCAAGACAATATGCGCTTCGCAAGGCCTATAAAAAAGCGGCGTTATTGGCTGTTGGGCGGATTTATACTAATCTTTAGCGCAAGAGGCTCGGTCATTTTTCTGCTTACGCCTTTTGCTTTGTTAAGTCATGAAATTACGCGACTGTCCGCCGGGCATGTTCCTTGGCTTCTGTTCGGGCTGCTCTTGACGAGTTTCGTCCTCTTTCCACGTTTTTGGTGCGCCTCTTTTTGTCCGACCGGACTGCTGCTGGCAGAGATAGGCCGCTTTCGCAAAACCAAACCAACAATAAGCGAAACCTGTGTGCAGTGCGGCAAATGCGACCAGGAATGTCCGCTCCAAGCTATGGACAGTAAACAGACTGCCAACAGCGAAGATTGCGTAAGCTGCAGACGCTGTTCCGAGAGCTGTCCGCAAAAAGCAATTACCTGGCAAGGACTCTTTTCATCAGTTGCACCCCGGCATCAACCTTCACATTCGCGGCGCAGGCTGTTCAAATTGGGAGCCACGCTGCTAGCTGGCGGTATGGTGGGGCTAACGGTACGTAAATCACTGTCTCTAGGCAGCGAAGCCCGCAGACTTCGTCCCCCAGGGGCTCTTGTAGAAAAAGATTTTTTAACAGTATGCAACCGATGCAGCCGTTGTATAAAAGTGTGCCCGACCAAAGGCTTAAGCGCGGTCTCTTTGGCCGAGGGAGTTCTATCATACGGAACTCCTGAACTTATCCCCAGAAAGGGCGCCTGTGAACTGTGCATGATGTGTAACAGAGTGTGTCCGACCGGGGCCATCCAGCCAGTTGCACCTCTTGATGTAAAAATAGGCCTCGCCTTATTGAATGAATCGACTTGCCTAGCCTGGAGCCTGGGCAAGGATTGTCTGATTTGCAAAGAACGCTGTCCAGCGAATGCCATCTTTATCGATGAATACAAACGCCCCTATATTGATCACGAACGCTGCATCGGGTGCGGCGCTTGTGAAAATTCTTGTCCTGTAGAAAATTCCGCAGTCATCATCGTACCTCATTATGATTGAATGCGGTAGTATAAACACCGGATAATGGAACCTGTTTTATAGTTTCTAACTAGTAATTGGAAAGGACTCCACATGAGCAACCTCTGGAAAATTTACGTACTAACGATTCTTAGTTTTTTAGTAGGCACATCGCAATTTGTTATTGTAGGGATTTTAGATAAAATAGCAGCCTTTGCTGGCGTGTCGATAGCAACCGCTGGTCAGCTAATCACCGCCTTCGCCTTGGCCAGCGCCCTAGGAACACCGCTTCTGGTGTTGACCATGACGCGATTAAAACTAGATTTACGAAAACAGCTATTAGTGTCTTTAGTAATCCTTTTAGGCGGTATTGCCTTAACTCTATTTTTCTCAGGGTTTAATTCTTTGCTATTGGCGCGTATCGTCTTAGGAATCGGCACCGGCGTTTTTGTCGCTACGTCCTTCGCGATGGCGGCAAATCTAGCTTTGCCAGGAAAACAAGGCGCAGCCATGTCGAGTATTTCTTTAGGGTTCAGCGCCTCGTTGGTTTTTGGAGTTCCTCTTGGGCGGGTGATTGCGTCTGTTTATGACTGGCAAGTAATTTTCTGGGTGCTCGGCTTTTTAAGCGTAACAGGAGCCTTAGTCATTATAAAATTCTTTACGGCGGATGCCGGAAAAGCGCCGATGCCTTTTGGGCAACAGCTTGGGCTCTTAAAAAGCCCACAGCTTGTCGCGGCCTTGAGTATTACCTTTTTAGTATTTATGAGCTATTCGATTTTCAATACGTATATTACACCGTTTTTAGCAAGTGTTGTAACTGTCGAGGAGCAGGCCTTGAGTATAGTTCTTTCCACCATCGGAATAGCCAGTTTAATTGGCTCTAAACTAGGCGGGCGTTTAGTCGATCATCTCGGTATTACACCAACCTTGTTCGGCAGCATGGCCGTTCAAGGGATTGCTTTAGCTCTTTTATCATTAAGCGTGGGCTGGGAGTCACTTTCCATTCTGCTGATTTTATTGTGGGCTACCGCGGCCTGGACCTTCGGTTTAACGCAAAGCGTCAACATATCGCTGCTTGAACCTACGATTGCGAGTATTATGCTTAGCTTAAACAGCTCTTGCGTACAGCTTGGATTTGCCGCAGGCGCTACGCTCGGCGGTTTTGCAGTAACTACATCATCGCTTGCCATAATCAGCGGGCTGGGAGCTATCACTGTTTTCTTGGCAATATGCGCAGCCATTTCTTTTAAAATACTTTTGGGGAAAACAGCTAAAAAAAGACACCTTGAAAATGGCTTTTAGCAAAGTTGCAGCGTAATCTTGCTTTTCTGCTAGTGCTTAAAAAAGCATTGACTTGGAGTGAACTCAAGGTAGTACAGTATAAGTATCCTACAGAAAAATATAACAAGGTGAGGGATTTCAATGGAACTGAAAAAATTAGGTTTTGGATTTATGCGCTTACCTATACAGGACGCTGCTAATCCAGCCAGCATTGACCAGAAAGAATTAAACCATATGGTGGATTCCTTTTTAGCAAGAGGTTTTAATTATTTTGATACCGCATATATGTATCATATGGGTGAAAGTGAGTGCGCAATTCGCGAAGCGGTAGTAAAGAGGCACCCGCGCGAAAGTTTTACGGTAGCGACAAAACTGCCGACGATGTTTTTAAAAACAGAAGCAGACCAGGAACGCATTTTTAGCGAGCAGCTGGAGAAATGCGGCGTGGAATACTTTGACTACTATTTGCTGCATAATCTAGGAGTTACAAACTACGAAACTGCGCAAAAATTTGACAGTTTTTCTTTCATCCATACCAAAAAAGAAGCTGGCAAAATCAAAAAAGTAGGGTTTTCTTTCCATGACCGTGCGGAATTATTGGATGAAATTCTAACGGCGCATCCAGAGGTTGATTTTGTTCAACTGCAAATCAACTATTTGGATTGGGACAACGAGAGCATTCAATCAGGAAAATGCTATGAAGTAGCGAGAAAACATAATAAACCAGTGATTGTCATGGAACCGGTAAAAGGAGGCACGTTGGCCCAAGTGCCGGAAGAAGCCGAACGTTTATTTAAAGACTGTCATCCGGATATGTCGATTCCTTCCTGGGCCATTCGTTTTGCTGCCAGTCAAGAAGGAGTGATGATGGTTTTAAGCGGCATGTCCAATCACGAACAGCTCCTTGACAATACCTGTTATATGCAAGACTTCCAACCCTTGAATCAAGATGAAGCTTCGCTCGTGCAAAAAGCGGTTGAAATTATTAACGAAGCTATAGCCATTCCCTGTACCGCCTGTCAGTATTGCGTGGAAGGCTGTCCCAAAAATATTGCCATTCCCAAATACTTTGCCTTGTACAACACGGAAAAGCAATCGCTGCGCACTGGCTTTTCGACGCAACGCGTATACTATGACAACTACGCCCAAACGCATGGCAAAGCCTCCGAGTGCATTGGTTGTAAAAAGTGTGAAAAAAGCTGCCCCCAGCATATTGAAATTGTCAGCTGTCTAAAAGAGGTGGCTGCGTTCTTTGAGACACCCCTCGTTTTTAGTATGCCTCCAAAGGAACCGTCGTAAGGAACATGAAGAAAAACAAAGTTGCCTTTTCCTTGACGGTTGTACTTGTTTTGCTGGTTATGGCAGGAATGCAAACCTTATCAGCCATGGACATGATCCAATCCTTTCGACAGGCAAGCCCAACAACTGAAAAAATGCCGGATGAAACAATACGTGGCAGAAAGGTTCTTGTTGTTTACTACTCTCGCAGCGGTCAGACTCGTGAAATAGCTAAACAACTCCAAGTGCAGACCGGCGGAGACTTGCTGGAAATTGAAACTGTAGAACCCTATCCGCAAGACTATGCAGCAGTAGTGCAGCAATCAAAACAGGAAATTGAAGCCAATTATAAACCAGATCTTAAAACAAAAGCAGAGAATATAGCATCTTATGATATGATTTTTGTAGGCTCTCCAATCTGGTGGGGCACTATAGCACCTCCGGTAGTGTCATTTTTAGTTGGAAATGATTTTTCGGGAAAAACGATTGTGCCATTTGTTACGCATGCTGGCAGTGGAGTGGCGCAAAGTGTCGAAGATATAAAAAAACTATGCCCGCAAGCTCAGGTGTTGAATGGATTAGCCATAGAAGGAAATAAATCCAAGGCAGTTAACGAAGAAATTGCTCAATGGCTTAGTCGGCTTCAAACGATAGAGTAAGTTCTAAAAGAGAGGTGGATAAGTATGACGATTACTGAGGTAAGTGAAAAGTTTAATCTTCCCCCGGATACACTTCGCTATTATGAACGAATCAGCTTAATTCCGCGTGTAGGGAGAAGCAAAAGCGGCAACCGCGATTATAACGAAGACGACTGCCGTTGGGTTGAATTTGTAAAATGCATGAGAGGCGCCGGACTTCCTATTGAAGTATTAATCGAATATGTAAGCTTATTTCAACAAGGGGAGGAAACCAGAGATGCACGCAAGGAAATTTTAATTGAACAGCGCAAACTGCTGCAAGGAAGAATGGAAGATATGCAAAAAACATTGGACCGATTAGACCTCAAAATTTCCCGCTACGAACAGTCGGTGTTGGAAGCGGAAAACGAATTGAAAAGGTAAAAAACAACATTACAAGGCCACTGGGGATGATTGCCATGAAAGTGTTATATTATGATTGTTTTTGCGGAATTAGCGGAGATATGAATTTAGCAGCGCTCCTCGATCTAGGCGTTAAAAAAGAGTATTTGTTAAACGAGTTGTCCAAACTGAACCTGCAAGCCGAATATGAACTAATTATAGAGAAAAAGCTTAAAAAAGGAATTCAAGGGACGCAGGTCCGTGTGGAGCTGCAAGAAGCGCTAAAAGAAACTCATGGCGCGGATGAGCATGGACATCAACACCATCACAGCCGCCCTCATCATCATGAGCACAGAAATCTAAAAGACATCGAAGACTTCATTCAGGCTAGTGACTTAAGCTTGCCGGTGAAAGAAAAAAGTCTCCATATGTTCCGCATCGTAGCTGAGGCGGAAGCCGCCGTGCACGGCAAATCGTTATACGAGGTCCACTTCCACGAAGTAGGAGCCGTGGATTCCATGGTTGATATGGTAGGAGCGGCGATCTGCCTGGACTATTTGCAAGTAGATACAATCATGTCTTCTACGGTTCAAGTGGGCGGCGGCTTTGTGGAATGTGCGCATGGAATCATTCCCGTACCCGCTCCGGCTACGGTTGAAATTCTAAAAAACATCCCCATAAAATCGGGTATTGTTGCTTTTGAAACAACGACACCTACAGGTGCAGCCATTTTAGCGGCTAATGTCAGCAACTTCTCAGACCAGATAAGTATGACTATTGAGCGCATTGGTTATGGAATTGGACATAGAGAGCTAAGCATTCCTAACGTTTTGAGAGTGTATCTAGGGCATATGCAATCGTGAACAGGGTACTTGCTGGAGGATAAATAGGATATGAATAAAACAGAAATTCGAACCTTGTTGGAGCAAGTTAAAAATCAGACGATGGAAGTAGATACCGCGTTACAGGCAATGGAAGATTTGCCTTATACAGAAATGGGCTTTGCCAAAATTGACAATCATCGCGAATTGCGAGTTGGTTATCCCGAAGTCATCTACTGCGAAGGAAAAACAATAGAGCAAGTAAAAACAATCTTTCAATTTATGAATACGAAAGAAAGCAATATCTTAGCGACTCGCGCCAATGCCGAAATGTATGCAGCCATACAGGCGGTTTGTCCAGAAGCGCGTTATAATGTTTTGGGCCGAACCATTACCGTCCAGAAAAATGATGCGTGTAAGACGGAAAGCTATATTGCCATTGTTGCCGCAGGCACATCCGATGCGGCAGTGGTGGAAGAAGCCTTTGAAACAGCCTGTATTCTGGGCAATAAAGCAATAAAGATCATGGATGTAGGCGTAGCCGGCATTCACCGGCTCTTTGACCATCTTGACGCCATTCGCAGCGCAAAGGTAGTAATTGTCGTAGCAGGGATGGAAGGCGCGTTAGCCAGTGTAATTGGAGGTCTCGTAGCTAAGCCTATAATTGCCGTTCCGACCAGCGTCGGCTATGGTGCCAATTTCGGCGGCCTTGCAGCCTTACTTTCCATGCTCAACAGCTGCGCCAGCGGTGTGAGTGTCGTTAATATTGACAATGGGTTCGGCGCGGCTTATTCAGCAAGCATCATCAACTCCTTGTAAATAACCATTGACTTTTAAATGAATGAACGTTTATTATAGGAGCATGAGACATAAAGATGAAACGAAAAGCGAAGCAATTTTCCAGGCTACCATTCACTTACTGAATGAAAATGGATTCTCCAATGTATCTATGTCCAAGGTCGCTAAACTTGCCAATGTATCTCCTGCAACGATTTATGTTTATTTTGACAATAAGGAGGACATGTTAAGTAAACTATATCTGCATGTTAAGCAGAAGATGAGTTTAAAGCTTTTTTTTGGTTTGAGCTCGACTATGCCGGTTAAAGATAGCTTTGAACTGATAAACCGAAATTATATTGCTTTCATCTTGGAAAACAAAGACGAATTTTTATTCTTAGAACAGTTCAGCAATACACCCATGGTGAAAAATTTGAATCTTACGGATCTAATGGAACTATTTCAACCATTTTTCGAGTTGGTTGCACGAGGCCAAGAAGAGAAGGTTCTTAAAAATTGCGATGTCATGCTGTTGGCGACCTATCTGCACAATCCGTTGTCAGAATTGGCCAAGAGACATTTTAAGGGTGAATTTGAGTTTACAGAGCAAAACATGAAGGACATACTTCAAATTTGCTGGGATGCAATTAAAGTCTAAATGCATCCCTTTTTCAGCTATTATAAATAAACGAACATTCGATTAAATACTAATTGAGAGCTAACTAGAATTCATTTAGTAACGATGGAGGAATATGTCATGAATAAGACCGTACTTTTGTTGTCAGGAAGTCCACGACTAGGGGCCAACTCAGAGCTATTAGGAGAACAGTTTCTACAAGGAGCGAAGGAAGCAGGAAACCACGTAGAGAAAATAGCTTTGCGGAATCAAGAAATCAATTATTGTCTAGGTTGTGATGCTTGTAAGCAAAATATCGGTGTTTGTTTTCAAACCGATGACATGGAAGAAATTTTAGAAAAGATGGTAGCCGCAGATGTACTGGTACTGGCTACGCCGGTATATTTTTATTCCATGGCAGCACAAATGAAAACATTGATTGATCGCGTTTACGCACGATATCTCGAACTTGAAAACAAAGCGATGTACTTTCTTATAACCGGAGCCGCTGATCATAAAAAGTACTTTGAAAATACTCTGGCTGGGTTACGAAGCTTTGCCGCTTGTTTGCCACAGGCAAGAGAAGAAGGAGTTATCTATGGACTTGGGGTTAGTGAAGCTGGCGAAGTAAAAACTACATATGCCATGCAAGAAGCTTACGAAATGGGTAAAGCAATTTAAAGTGAAAAATAAAATTCAATAAAATGAGGATATAGAGTGAAAAAAATGATAACCTTATTAGCAGTGTCAGGCCTGATTAGCATGGTAGTAGGGGCGGGAATCTATACACAGAAACCGGCATTCGGTTCGTCTCCCGCTGGAACTCGTTTGCAAAAGATAGAAAGCTCTCCCAATTATGCAAATGGAGAGTTTCAGAATCTAATTCCGACTGCTAAATTTAGCGAAGGCACAACTTCTGTTGCGGCGCTTTGGGAGTACCAAGTTAAAGAGAAAATACGTTTGCAGCCTGCCGGGCCTTTGCCAAGTAAAAAAGTGGATTTGACGCAGCTGAGGCGACAAGAAGATATCGTGATATGGCTTGGACATTCTTCGGTTTTTATGCAGCTTGAGGGCAAACGATTTTTAGTGGACCCGGTTTTTAGCTCCTACGCCTCACCGGCTTCATTTATCAATAAAGCCTTTGAAGGATCAAATCCATATGGCGCGGAGGATATGCCGACTATCGATTATTTGCTCATTTCACATGATCATTGGGATCATCTGGATTATCCTACAATCATGTCGTTAAAACCTAAAATCAAAAATATCATCTGCCCTCTTGGCGTAGGAGGTTATTTCGAAGAATGGGGTTTTTCTCCGGACTCAATTCATGAAGCAGATTGGTTCACTCCTTTGCAAATGGAACCGGACCTTACGGTTCATGTACTGCCTTCGCGCCATTTTTCTGGACGAACCTTAGTACAAAACAAGACGCAATGGGCTGGATTTGCCGTACTGACGCCACAGCGGCGCGTATTTATCAGCGGCGACGGCGGCTATGGGCCGCATTTTAAGATGATCGGAGAACGCTTTAAAGGTTTTGACCTAGCCATTATGGAAAATGGCCAATATAACCCAAGATGGCCTTATATTCACATGATGCCGGAAGAAGTGGCCTTAGCTACCGAAGAACTGCATGCCAAGGCGTTGCTGCCTGTTCATGTCGGTAAGTTTGCTTTAAGCTCTCATGCTTGGGATGAGCCGTTTCAGCGCATTGCTGCAGCTAGTGAGAAAAAAACTTATAAGCTCTTTACACCTCTCCTTGGTGAACCATTAGCTCTTGATGATAACCAACAAGCCTTCTCACGTTGGTGGGAGAATGTGAATTAGTAAATAGGCAAGCAGCTTTGGCTTTTATAGACTATGCGAAACATAACCCAAAGCTCCTTAAAAAAAGCTTGCCTTGGAGTTAACTCCAAGGCATACAATAAAGATACTAATAGGAGGTGCATAACCATGAAAGAAATTAATCGTCGTGACTTTGTAAAAATGACTGGCGCTGCAGCGGTTGGCTTGGCTTTGTCCCAATTCCCCAGTATGAGAAAGGCCGCGGCGCAGGCCCCGGTTATCGGCAGTACGTATGTGCCTAAAGGTGACGGGAACGGCTCTTGCGCAAAGGTATATTTTACAAAGCATATTGACGCTGAGCATTTAATAAAATTATACGATATTATAAACGAAGGAATTTATGGAAAAGTCGGCATCAAAATTCATACCGGCGAGCCCCATGGGCCGAATTTTTTGCCGCAGTCTCTGGTGAAATCCTTCCAAGGGCATGTGCCAAACAGCACTCTTGTGGAAACCAATACCCTATATCAGGGAAAACGGTATACGACCGAAGAGCATAGAAAGACCCTGGAAACAAATGGCTGGACGTTCTGTCCGGTAGATATCATGGATGAAGAAGGGGATGTATCTCTTCCGGTACGTGGCGGGAAGCATTTACAAGAGGTGGCCATGGGAGGGCATATTACCAATTATGACTCGCTGATTGTACTTACCCATTTCAAAGGGCATGCCATGGGCGGCTTTGGAGGTTCCTTAAAAAACATTGCCATTGGCTGTGCGTCAGGACAAGTTGGCAAACGCCAAGTACATGGAGTAGCAGAGCAAATGCCGGCAGATTTTAAGCAATGGCCGATGCAGGATTATTTCATGGAATTGATGGCGGATTCCGGCAAAGCAACAGTAGATTATTTTGGTAAGCACATTGTGTTTTTAAACGTGATGCGCCGTATGTCGGTTGATTGCGACTGTGCCGGAGTCAGCGCTGCAGAGCCGACGATTGGGGATATCGGTATTGTGGCCTCTACCGACATTTTGGCAGTTGATCAAGCATCAATTGATATGGTTTATCAGCGAACAGACAATCATGATCTTGTAGAACGAATTCAATCGCGCCATGGACTTCATCAGCTGGCGGCCATGCGGGATCTCAAAATGGGAAATGAAAAGTATCAACTGCTTTCCATTGACTGAGCTTGACGGGTTGTACTATACTTTATAAATTAGCTGACATAATCCTTACACCGCACAAGATTATAGTAAAAGGAAGTCATCGTATTGAAATTTGAAGAAACATTCGAACCAACATATTTTCGGCATTTTTTCTGCAATGGACCGGAGTGCCCAGATACTTGCTGCGCTGGTTGGGATATTGTTATCGACGCAGCTACAAGCCAACGATATGCTTCCTATGAAGACGTGACACTGAAAGCGCTCTTTAGCAAACACCTTGATTTCGAACGAAAATCAACAATTCCTTCTCAAACCTATGTGAAACTGGAGCAGCAAAGCTGTCCTTTCTTGACGGAAGAACGGCTTTGCCAAATCCAGCAGCGGTTAGGGGAGGACGCCCTATCGCTTACCTGCTCGAACTATCCTCGCACCTTTAATCAAATTGATGGAGTTCTCGAACGTTCCTTGTGTATTTCCTGCTTCAAAGCCGCGCAGCTCATCTTGTTGAACAAAGAACCTATGCAATTTATCAGGAGAAATGAGCCTGTGACTTTGCGACCGCAAACGTTTGGAGCTATTCGTTCTTCTGCTGAAGTTATGCTGAAACCGTATGCATATTTTGCAACCATCCGAGAGTTTGTGATTGAGTTATTGCAAAATCGAGACTATCCCTTGTGGCAGCGTCTAAGCTTGCTGAGTGTTTTTTGCAGCCGTCTGGCTCAGGTTCAAGAAGAGTATTATACGGAAGACATTCCGTATTTACTCTCCTATTTTAGAGAGCGAATTCAGCACGATGATTTTAGGCAGGCCATGGATGTATTTGAGACAGATTTAGAAACACAGCTGCAAGTACTTACCGCATTGTTGAATTATCGCATGCAAGGAGACTTTATAGGCGAACGTTTTCAGGCTTGTGTGCATGATTTCATGCAAGGACTTGGCATGAAGGATTATGCGGTTAACTCCGAAGTAGTAGAAGCATACACTCTGGCAAAACAGCAGTATTATCTGCCTTTTCTCAAGGAGAATGAGTATGTTTTGGAAAATTATCTAGTGAATAGTGTTTTTCAAAAGCTTTTTCCTTTAGGGCCGCAAGAAAATGGGATCTCCGAATCCTGCGAAATTTATGAGGAATATCTTCTTTTAGCGTTGCACTACGCGATGATGCAAGCGCTGCTTATTGGCATGGCTGGCTTTCACAAAGAAAGTTTTAACCTAAATCATGTAGTGGACTTGATTCAAGCTTATGAAAAAACAATTGGACATAATCTTTCTTTTAGACTGCAAGCGATAAAATTTATTAAAACACTGCAAATGGATACTACTGGAGGCATGAGCGTTTTAGTGAAGGTGTAGCTTTAAAAACAAATAACTAAAGGCCTGCAGCAAGATAACGCTGCAGGCCTTTAGTTATTTGTAAAAAACACACTTTGGGAGGATAATTACTTGGCGTCTGCTATGACCTTATTAAGAATTTCAGTAGCCACAGCAGCCTCTTTAGGGCCTACTTTAGTTTGCAATACCTCTATCAAGTCATGCATTTGATTTTGGGTAAGGCCAATATTAAAGCCTACCTTCATATGGGATTGAAGCTGATTTTTAACGCCCTCAATACTGGACAGAGCCGAAATAGTAGCAATTTCCCGGCTTTGAAAATCCAAGTTATCACGACCAAAAATATCGCCAAACAAATGGCCTTTCAAAAACTGATCGATGACTGGCGTAAATGAGCTGAACCTTGCTTTGTACGGCGCGCCTACGAGTTTAGTTTGAATTTCGGTTCCGAGCTCAATGCTGCTTTTTTCGCTTGGCAGCGGGCTGGCTTCTGCTCCCAGCTCATCCTTAATACCCTTTTGTTCACGTTCATCAATTACAGTCATAAACGTGTTGATAGCATTTAAGCTGCGTGGAAAACCAGCATAAGCGTACATCTGTACCAGAACTTCTTTAATTTCATTGATCGTCAAACCATTGTCCAGCCCTTCATTTAAGGCTACTTTTAGTCTTTCTAAGTTTCCAGTAGCCGTAAAGGACGCTATGGGTACAATACCTCGTTGCTTTTGGTTTAGAATTTGCGCAGAATCAAGGCTTTGCGCCTGAGAAATCGGCATAGTTCCAAAAATAAAAAGAAAAGTTCCGGCTATGATTGTCTGTATAATGCGCTTCAAAAAAAGATACCTCCTTTATTGTACATATTCTTCATCACTGACTTTTTCCAGCCAATCGGCACTTTTGTTATTTTGCACCCCGGTGAGAGCCAGATGTGTCATCGAAGAAGCGGGGGATGCGCCATGCCAGTGTTTTACTCCCGGCGGAAACCAAACTGTATCGCCTGCTTTTACCTCTACCATGGGTTTGCCCCATTCTTGGACAAAGCCGGAGCCGGCGGTAATGAGTAAACGCTGGCCGATGGGATGTGTATGCCAAGCTGTGCGTGCGCCTGCTTCAAAGGTTACGTAAGCCCCAGAATAGGCAGCGTCTTTATTAGCAGAAAATAACGGTTCTACGTGGACAGAACCAGTGAAATACTGCGCTGGCCCTTGATAACCCGCCAGAGTACCGGCGTGGGTAACTACGATTTGCGAGTCAGAAGATTTTTCGGCGGCAGACGCATGGTGAGTTAAAGAGGAAGCCGAGAATAATAAAGACAAGGATAAAGCGAGCAGTGTAAATCGTTTCATTTAATTTCTTTCCTCCTAAATATTTTATAACTAATACTAGCGTACAACTGTGAGTTAACTCTAAGTCAATAGGCTTTCTACCATTTCAACAAATTATCATTTGATTAAAAAACCGACTGCTTCAAAGTAGTTCGCCTTTTACACAGTCGGTTGCGGGGAAGATTAAAATTATAAATGACTTCCGTAGAACTCTGTCAATTTAGCAACGGCTTGATTCACATAATCAGGAACCCAATACGTCTGAATGTGAGTGGCCCCATCGATCAGAAACAATTCTTTGTCGGTTGTCCCTGCGGCTGCTGCAAAACACTGCTCAGTCATATACAGGGTATCGGCCTTGTTACCGGCCATCATAAGCAGCGGTTGGGCAATTAAATCCATATTATGGGCTGCATCAAAGTTGAATAAATCAAGGTTGCTGCTTACAGTATAGCGGAATGTGGAATTCGGATGCGCGTGTGTCTTTCCGTAGTACTCATATCCTTCACTATACAATACAGGCATTTTGGCAAGCTGTTCCTCGCTCAATTTCATATCCAGCATGTCCGGTGTATACTGCACTTCGCCGCCAGCCACTTCCTGCGCTCTTGCTGCGGAGGCTTGCTGTAAACGAGTTTGGATCGTAGCCGTCTGGGAATTTAAGAATCCGTTACGGCGCACAAGCCCTGTATTGAACATGCTGAGAGTTGCCACTGCTTTAAGACGCTTGTCAGTCTGCGCTGCTTTCAGCGTATAGCCGCCGCCGCCGCAGATTCCCAATATGCCCAAGCGCGCCGGGTCAACTCCTGGGTAAGAAGAAATGACGTCTGCCATGCCATGAATGTCTTCGACCCGATAAGCAGGTTTATCCACGTTGCGAGGAGTGCCGCCGCTTGCCCCTTGGAAAGAGGCATCTGCTGTAATGGTAATATAGCCTTGTTCGGCCATACGTTGTGCATATAAGCCGGCTACCTGCTCTTTAACGCCACCGTTAGGGTGTGCGACAACAAGAGTTGGGTATTGGTTCTTGCGGGTCTTATCGTAATTTGCCGGCGTATATACATTGGACGAAATCTTGATCCCATTCAAATCATATGTGATGGGATGAATATTCACTTGTCCAGATAGGTTCCGAGTAATGGCTCCTTGATAAACTAAGCCGAAGGGATTTTCATTCGGACTTTTAATGGCACGAAGATCGACTTCCTGAAAGTCTCTTTTCTCCATGATAACCACAGGATGGCTGCCTCGAGACGCCTGCGCCTGGACCGTCTGGCCGCCGCCTAAGCCGATGGCCATTAGTCCTAACGCCAGCATGGTAGTGCCTAACTTTAGTTTTAATTTCATAATGATTCCTTCTTTCTTTTTAAAAGGTATTTAGCCAATTTCCACATCAGCCAGCGCCTTAGTACTGTAATTCTTTCACCCACGAAGCAACATCCGCTGCGCAATTTTGCACAGTATCTCTGGAAACGGAAAAGCCGTTTTTGACGATAGCGGCCTTTGGTTGTACAACTGCAAGCGTGTTGATTGTATTAGAAAAGCCGCTTCCTCCGTGCGTATTGAACGGAATGATGGTTTTGCCGGACAGATCATGACTTTCAAGGAAAGAATATACAACCATAGGCATATCCCCCCACCAATTGGGGTATCCTAAAAAAATCACCTTGTATTGGTCAAGGTTTTCTATCCTTGCTGCCAACTCCGGCCTGGTCTTGTTTTTTTGTTCTTCTTTAGCCAACGCTACTAGTGTTTTGTGATCGGTAGGATATGGCGTTTTCGGTTCAATCCGAAAGATATCCGCACCGGTATTTGCTTGTATCAAATACGCTACATATTGTGTGTTGCCCAGCACTTTGCCATCGACGATTACCGTGCTGTTGGCCTCTTCTTTGGTCATGTTGTCGGGCTTCGTCGTTTCCGGCAAAGAGAAGTAAACTACCAATGCTTTCTTGCCTTCTTTAGTGGTCGGCGAAACTTCAGTCGAAGGCAATGGTGTTTGGTTTTTCTCTACACTGGAAAGTGAAGCCTGTTTGTTCGCGTTACTGTTACTGCAGCCTGCCAAACTAACTGCAAGAACAAGCAAAGCTAAAACCAACGTTACCATTTTTTTCATTTCCAAGTCTCCTTTCTTTAAAATATGCTTTATAGATTTATTATGCACAAGCAAAAAGCTAGAGCGGTATCCTGTTTATCTCAAATAATTGCCTAATTGTGTCAATCATGAAAAAATCATGCGAGGGAATGCTGTTTTCTGCATTCCCTCGCATGATTTTTACGCATCCGCTGTTTGATTATAATTGGCTTTCATGCGCTTCACATCTTCCTTCGGCGGAAGATTGAACATGCGAGAATATTCCCGACTAAACTGTGAAGGACTTTCATAACCGACTCGAAAGGCGATCTCCGCAGCATCAGCCGACTCGGATAATAGCAAGCGTCTTGCTTCATGCAAACGCAGCTGCTTTTGAAACTGCAAAGGACTCATGGCAGTTATTTCTTTAAAGTGCCGATGAAAAGAAGAAATACTCATATTGGCCATTTCCGCAAGGTCTTCAATGCGCAGCGATTGGTCATAGCGATTCATGAGCCGCTCAATGACATTTCTAATTCGATAGGTATAGCTTCCTTCAATGGCAATCTGTTCTACTATTTCTCCGTGCTGTCCTTGTAAAATTCTATAAAGAATTTCTTTCGTAACGAGAGGCGCAAGCATTGGAATATCATCGGGGGCATCCAACAAACGAACCAACCGAAGTACGGCTTCTAACAACGAGGGTTCAATCCGACTGACAAAAATAGCATGGCCAGAAGGCCTTTTTGTTGTCACGTGTGTTTCTAAACTACTGAGAACATCTAATACTTGCTTTGGCGTAAATTCTAGTTTAAGGGAAAGGTATGGGCAAGCAGGGGTGGCTTCCGCAAGTTGAGCGATAACAGGCACATTCATGGACGCAACAAGATAATCGGCCGGACTGTAACGAAAGCGTTCTTGAGCCAGCCAAACATCTTTGGCGCCTTGAACAATAATGCATAAGGACGGCTTAAACACTCCATAAACAGGTCCGGCAATCGTAGATTGGCGGTTAAAAAACAAAGCGGGAATAGCGGTTGGATGGATACCGTCTTGCTTGGAATAGCGTTCAATGAAATGGGCCAGTTCAGCTTGCTGCTTATTTATTGATTCAGACATAAATGCCTCCTGGGTTCAGCCTTGAATAAGTCTATTATAATATGCATTTATCTACTTGCAACTAGTCACGCTAGGATTAGGCAAGTATTTGACATGAATAGACTACCAGCCATTTACTAATTGAGTACATAATAAAAATGATCTAATGCGAGTAAGAAAACAGGAGGAGAGTTACGATGAAAGTATTATTAGTTAACGGCAGTCCGCATGAAAAGGGCTGCACCTATACAGCCCTTACGGAAGTGGCAACTGCCTTGGAAACCGAACAAATCAGCGCTGCTTTGTTTTGGATTGGCAATAAGCCACTAGCCGGCTGCATCGCCTGTAGGTCCTGCGCAGAGAAAAAGAAATGCGTTTTTGACGACAAAGTGAATGAGTTTTTGTCTATTGCTGCGGAATATGATGGCTTTGTTTTTGGAACGCCGGTTCATTGGGCAGCTGCAAGCGGTGCCATTACTTCTTTTTTGGATCGTGCTTTTTATGCTGATTTATGCGGAGGGAAAAAATCTTTTTATTTAAAACCGGCTGCTGCAGTTATCTCCGCCAGGCGGGCTGGAACGACGGCGACATATGATCAAATCAATAAATATTTTGGCTTGCTGCAAATGCCGATTATCTCATCGCAATACTGGAACATGGTGCATGGAGCAAAACCGGAAGAAGTAAGAAAGGACTTGGAAGGACTGCAGACGATGCGAACGCTGGCTCGAAATATGGCGTTCTTTTTGAAATGCAAAGAAGCCGGTTTAGAGGCGGGCGTGCCGTTGCCGGTGACTGAAGAAACCATTTTTACTAATTTTATTCGTGATTGAAGAACCTTGTTTTGCTTAGCAAATAGTATAGACGGGAGGCTTTTAACAAGTATGAAATATCAAAAATCAATTGTAGCTCTTTTCCTTGTGCTTACTGTGGTGTGGTCAGGAAGTGCATTGGCGGCGCAAAGCAGCAAAGGCAACCCGCTGGTTGTTCAAGAACAAGGCAGCTTTGCTGTAGGCGGAACCGTGGTCACCGAACCAGGAACGTTTGACGCAGAAAAGAAGACGCCAGAAGGGCAGACGCTGCACGGCGATCATGCGTATGTGTTTTACCAAATACCGCCTAATGCTCATACATTGCCGCTAGTGTTCTTGCATGGAGCCGGGCAGTTTTCAAAGACCTGGGAAACAACGCCGGATGGTAGGGAGGGTTTTCATAACTTGTTTTTGCGCCGCGGTTTTGGAGTCTATTTAATGGATCAACCAAGACGAGGCAATGCTGGGCGTAGTACAGTGCCAAGTTCGCTTCCTGCGACACCGGATGAACAACAGTGGTTTAATACTTTTCGCGTCGGTCAATGGCCAGACTACTTTCCTGGAGTGCAGTTCTCGCAAGATGCAGAAACTTTGGATCAATACTTTCGTCAGATGACGCCAAACACAGGGCCTTTTGATGCCAATGTAATTTCTGATTCTGTGGCTGCGTTATATAAAAAAATAGGTCCTGGAATCCTTGTCACACATTCTCAAGGAGGCGGCGTAGGCTGGCTTTCAGCAATAAAAAGCCCCAATATTCGTGCCATTGCCTCGTATGAACCTGGGAGTGGATTTGTTTTTCCAGAAGAAGAAGTTCCGAATGCGATGCCAAGCTCCGCTGGAACACTGGAAGCAGTCGGCATACCTTTAGCCGACTTCATGAAACTTACCAAAATTCCGATTGTAATTTATTATGGCGATAATATTCCATCTAACCCCTCCGCAAACGCCGGACAAGATGGCTGGCGTGTAAGGTTAGAAATGGCCAGACTATGGGCAGCCGCTGTAAACAAACATGGTGGTGATGTAACCGTAGTACACCTGCCGGAAGTTGGCATTTATGGCAATACACATTTCCCTTTCTCTGACTTGAACAATGTAGAAATTGCTGATCTTCTTTCCAAATATCTTAACGAAAAAGGATTGAAAAAACAAATCAAAAAGCAGCGGAGCGCCTAAGCGCATCCCGCTGCTTTTTGACCATAAATTTTTCTCCAGCCTATTGACTTGGACCTAACTCCAAGTACTACACTTTAATTAAACGATAACAAGGAGGAAGAAAAATGGCTGCTAAAAATAGCTTGATCGCTTTTTATTCACGCAAAGGAAATAATTATGTCCGTGGTACGATCGTAAATTTGGCTGTTGGCAATACCGAGATAGCGGCGAAAAAAATACAATTGCTAACAGGGGGCCATCTATTTCAAATTGAAACAATAAAAGACTATCCGCTTGATTACACAGAAACAACAACAGTAGCGCAAAAAGAAAAGCAAGAACAGGCTAGGCCGGAACTTGTTTCAACCGGAAAGGGAATGGAAGCTTACGATGTAATTTATCTTGGCTATCCAAACTGGTGGGGAACCATGCCCATGGCCGTGTTTACTTGGCTGGAAGCACATGATTTTTCCGGTAAAACGATCATACCTTTTTGTACGCATGAAGGCAGCGGGCTAGGAAGCAGTGAAAACGATCTAAAAAAAGCATGCCCCACGGCAAAAACATTGCCTGGCTTAGCTATCCACGGCGGCAGTGTCGCTAATGCGGATAAAGAAATTGCCGACTGGTTAAAAAATACCATTTGAGAAAACTAAAGGAGTTTTTCCTATGAACAGCAAACGAAATGAGATTTTCAAAACAGGCGCTCCGCTGCCGGAAATATATGCCCGCTACTTCAACGGTCAAGCTTATTTACAGCCGTTGACTGACAAGGGCGGCCCCGTTTTTAATGTAACCTTTGAGCCCGGTTGCCGCAACAACTGGCATATCCATCACCAAGGCGGCCAAATTCTCCTCTGTACTGAAGGGCGAGGTTGGTATCAGGCCTGGGGAGAAGACCCCGTAGAACTGCATCCTGGCGATGTGGTCAACATCCCGCCAGAGGTAAAGCATTGGCATGGCGCGGCAAAGGATAGCTGGTTTGCACATTTGGCAATAGAAATCCCAGTTGCTGGCGCTGCCAACGAATGGCTGGAACCAGTAAACGATGCAGCATATAGCAAGCTAAAATAAACAAGAGGTGCAGCTATGGATAAACCCTATATTATCTGTCACATGGTGACGTCTTTAGACGGCAAAGTCACCGGCGATTTTTTGAGAAAAAGCGAATACAGCCATCTCATTGAAGACTATTACCGTATCCATAGGGAGTACGGCGCAAACGCCTTTCTTTGCGGCCGAGTAACGATGGAGAGCAGCTTTCCACAACCACCAACTCCACCAGAGCCGTACACTGGGAAGCCCATTGTACGGGAAGACTATGTGGCGGAAAGTGCGGCGTTCTATGCGATCGCCATCGACTCGCAAGGCAAACTTTGGTGGCAAAACCACACTATTGCCGACGCTGATCCCGGCTACCATGGCGCTCATATCGTTGAAGTGTTGACGCAAAACGTTTCCGATACTTTTTTAGCGCATTTACGAAAAAAAGGTATTTCTTATCTTTTCGGCGGCGAAACAGAGCTGGATCTTGTTCTTGTCGTCCAAAAGCTCAAAAAATTGTTTGGCATCGAGAAGCTGCTACTGGAAGGCGGCGGCATTGTCAACGGCTCTTTTCTGCAAGCCGGCCTAGTTGATGAAATCAGCCTTGTGGTCGTGCCTGCAGTAGAAGGCTCGGAAAAATCAATGTCACTCTTTAAAACAGGAATCTATCCTTTTAGCAGCAAATCAGCCGCTTCCTTTCGCCTAAAAGACGCTCAGCGGCTGACTAACGACGGCCTGTGGCTGACTTATCAAAAACGATAAATTTTCCCGCAAACCATCGACCAGCTTTCATCATCCGTCTTCAAAAAAGATCCCAGCCTATTGTTTTACACAATAGGCTGGGATCTTGGGGTCT
Source organism: uncultured Anaeromusa sp. (assembly GCF_963676855.1). Lineage (NCBI taxonomy): Bacteria > Bacillati > Bacillota > Negativicutes > Selenomonadales > Sporomusaceae > Anaeromusa > uncultured Anaeromusa sp. Next base: position 2,361,493 of record NZ_OY781460.1, on the reverse strand, counting down.
TGTTATTCCGTTTTGGCCGATGGCGCCGCCATCAAGGATGCTACCAGTTGAGCGAAGCGGCCCGGATCTTCCGGGGCTAGGCCTTCAAGAAGCAGCGCCTGGCCATAGAGCAATTCGCAGTAATCTCCAAACAGAGGTGTGGTGTTGCCGTCAGTAAACTGCGCCTGTAGCGCCTTGAACACCGCGTGGTTGGGATTGAGTTCTAAAATGCGACTGGCTTTAAAGGAGTTCTTTTGGTCCATGTCCGCCAGAATCTGCTCCATTGACAAGCTTATGCCTTGGGCGTCACTGACCAGACAAACCGGACTGGAGGTCAGGCGGTGGCTCAACTTGACTTCCGTCACTTTTCCTTCCAAGTGCTTTTTGATAGCTTCGAGCAAAGTCGAATTTTCCTTAGTCAATTCTTCTTGCTCTTTTTTCTTTTCTGTTTCGTCTTCCATATCGTCCAGCTGCAGCTCACCGCGGCTGATGGAACGGAACTGTTTTTCCTTGTAGCTGCCCAAAGCATCTACAGCGAATTCATCAACGCGGTCAAAAAGGTACAGCACTTCCAGGCCTTTTTCCTGCAGCATTTCCATCTGAGGCAGGCGCTCAACCGCGGTACGGTCTTTGCCGGCGGCATAGTAGATAACGCTTTGTTTTTCCGGCATACGTTCTACATAGTCTGCTAAGGTAGTTAGCTCGTCTTCGCTGCGAGAAGTGGGGAAGAGCAACAGATCTTGCAGTCGCTCACGGTTATTGAAATCCGCATACACGCCGCTTTTGAGGGCTTTGCCGTATTCTTTCCAGAAGGTTTCGTATTTTGGCCGGTCTTTTTTAGATAGCTGATCCAGCGTTTTCAAGAGGCTCTTTTCCAGATTCTTGCCGATTTTCTTCAAAGGCAGGCTCTGCTGCAGCACTTCGCGGGAGATATTCAAGGAAACATCAGGCGAGTCCACAAGCCCTTTCGCAAAGCGCAGGTACTCCGGCAAGAGATCCTGACAATCATCCATGATAAAAACATTTTTGGAATAAAGACGAATTCCTGTAGTCACTTCACGCTGATAAAAGTCAAAGGGAGCGTGGGAGGGAATAAAGAGTACGCTAGTGTATTCCACAGCGCCTTCTACTTTAGAGTGGATGACTTCCATAGGATCTTGCCAGTCCAAGAAGAGGTGCTTGTAAAGCTGATTATATTCTTCCGGCTTAATTTCGTTTTTATTACGCATCCATAGGGGAGACATGGAGTTTAAAACACGCACTTCTTCCTTAGGCTCTTGCGGCTCTTCGCCTTCGGCGGCAGGAGGCGACATGACCGGCATGCTCATGCGAATGGGGAAGCGGATGTAATCGGAGTACTTTTTCACCAGCCGCTCTAAGGTCTGCTTGTTTAAAAACTGCTCGCTTTCCGTTTCGGCTTTACGATGCTCTTCTTTCAAGGAAAGAATGATCGTCGTGCCGCGGCCTTCTTTTTCACATTCTTCCAGCGTATAGGTGCCGTCGCCGGTCGATTCCCAGCGCACACCTTTTTCTTGACCTGGAGCGCGGGTCAAAAGAGTCACTTTATCCGCTACCATGAAGGCGGAATAGAAGCCGACTCCAAACTGACCAATCAGATTGGTATCACCACCGGCGTTTTCTTTTTCTTGCATAGCCGCCAAAAACGCCTTAGTGCCGGACTTAGCAATGGTGCCAATGTTTTCGATGACTTCGTCATGAGTCATACCCATGCCGTTATCGGCAATCGTCAGCGTACCGGAAGTTTCATCCGGCAGGAGCATAATTTCAAGTTCGTTGTTTTCTCCCAATAGTTCAGGCTTGGTCAGCGCTTCAAAGCGCAGCTTGTCGATAGCGTCGGAAGCATTAGAAATTAGCTCCCGTAAAAAAATATCCCTGTTCGTATAAATGGAGTGAATCATCAGCTCCAACAGTTGTTTTGTTTCTGCTTGAAATTCGCGTTTTTCCATTGTCATGAGTCATTTTCCTCCTACAGAAATAATATTTAGGCAATCCCTTATCTATGATAACGAAAACTTCAGCAACAGGCAAGATGCCATAAGAGAAAAAGAAGCTTCCAAGCGCAAACGCCTGCAAGCTTCTTGAAAAAACATCTTAGTTTCGTGTCTCGATGGAGATCAGCACGTCTCCATTAAAAGTCAGTTTTTTGTCGCCATAAACCCAAACAAAGCCATCTTGTTCCATATCTGTAGCTTCGCCCCAGCTGAGACGTACCTGTTCTTTGAGCATGCCTACCGTCACATTGGCAGTTTCAATCTGTTTCCACATATCGGAAGACCAGTTGAAAGTTTTGTGCGGATCTTCTAAGAAGAGGTCATCTTGCCAAGCAGGATGATTATTCCAAAACACTTGTGGCATATTAGTCCAACTGTAGTTCATGGGCAGCACTGCTTTTTGTCCGTTTACCGTTACCACCAACCAAATCGGATCCTGTATTTGAATGCCCGGATATACATCTAGCACCACAACCGGAGCGCCAATACCAACCGCAATCGCTTGCGGCATTGGATTGCCAGCAGTTGCGAATCCAGGCAGTTCTCTCAGTTTGGAATATACCGTTTTCCCAAGAAAGTGTTTACGAGCATTTTTTAAATCTGCCGTTAAAACAAGTCCATTTACTTGCGAACGCATACTGCGCGTCACTAATTTTTCCCCAGTATCTGTTACGGTCATGTAAACCATATGCTCTTGTAAGCCATAACCAGCATCAAAAGGCACCACATCAGTAATAACAACTTGTTTGCCGACATGTGTGTTGTAGGGGATACGTACGGCAACATCCCCTTGAAAACCCAGACTAGCTTTTTCCACATTAAAAATACTATAACCGGCAGCCTGTTTATCATCCGGCAAGGACATGAAAGTAAAAGACTGTCCCTTCCATTGCTGAATCTTCAAATTCTGCGAGGCCGCATCTGTGGCTGCGGCGTTAACCGCATCGTTTCCCAGTCCTAATAACATACACATAGCCAACACCATACAACAAAAAACCCTTTTCATACATACACCTCCCATTGAATTTTCCGGGATAGCGTTTTGCACCCCGGTATAAAAGCAAAGGAACCACTGAATCAGCAGTTCCTAAACGCTTCAAAATGTATTCAAACAAAAGCAAGATGTAAGCAGCATATACTAGTAATAAAGCTGAAGCGAAAATGCGCAATTACCGGCGGCGTGTTTCCCGTTCTAACGAAGTAAGGCGGGCATTCAAGCGATCTACTTTTCCTTCCAACCGTTGTAACATTTCCTGGATTTGCAAAAAATCATTGTTTTTGTCACTTTCACCATCTTTTTTAATTTTCTGCCATTCCGTTTGTAACAAGTCCACGAATTCTTCTTTCCAGTCAGATTGCATAAAGCACCTCTTTTCAAAAGTAACACCCAGTTTATCCCGAAAATTCTCTACTTTTATAGTATCACATTTCCTACAAAGAGTGACAGTTTATTACAGAATCGAACAATTTATTTTATTTCTGCCTTTTCTAAACGCAAAACGCTTTTAATTCCACTTCGCCAATTAAGCCAAGGAATTTGCGCTACTACCATACCGATCATCATCAATACGCAGCCTAGAAGTTCCCAAGAGCTAAGAAGCTCTTGCAGCAAAAAATATCCACCCACCGCGGCAAAAACCGTCTCCAGGCTCAAAATCAACGAAGCCTGCGTGGGCTCCGCTCGTTTCTGACCGACAATCTGCAATGTATAAGCAATGCCCACAGATCCGATGCCGCCATACAAGATAGGAGAGAGAGCCCCTTTGATTCCAGCCAAGGTTATCGTTTCGGTAAAAGCGGCAACAACCAAAGAAAGAAGGGCGCAGGTCATAAACTGCCATACTGCCAAAGAAAGAACCTGTACTTGGGATGCAAAACGATCAATCCACAAAATGTGCATCGTCCAAAAAACAGCACCAATCAAAACCAATAAGTCTCCAAAGGCCAAGGTGAAATCCTCACGAATGCAAAGAAAGTACAAACCTAGAAGTGATAGCAAACATCCCAGCCACAAAGAAAATTTCACACGCCGCCCTAAAAGCACACCGCTCAAAGGAACCAGTACAATATACAAGCTAGTTACAAAAGCGGCCTTGCCGGCTGTTGTATCGACAATACCGATTTGCTGCAACGATGCTGCCAAAAATAAAATCAAGCCGGCTACTACGCCAATTCCAAAGACGCGGAAGCGAGGTAACGCTTCTTTAGCTACAGGCTTGCGATGCTGTTGCCACCATAAAATGGGCAGCAAAGACAAGGCTCCTAGCAAAAATCGAATGCCATTAAAGGTAAAGGGTTCCAAATATTCCATGCCTACTCGCTGCGCCACAAAAGCCAGCCCCCAAATACTGGCTGTTACAAGCAGAGCTACATTGGCTTGCCATCGCATCGTCATTCACCGGAAAAAGAGTGGTAATGAACCCAATTTTCTTTGCGTTTGGGTCCACGTACCTCTTTATTTTGCAGCTGCTTATGTCCTAGAACAACGGCGTATAAGGGATGAAATCCTTCGGGAATAGCTAACTTTTCACACAAGTCTCGACCTTGGCCGTTGATAAAAGGAAAACCGGCAAAACCAACCCAGCAGCTTCCCAAACCCAAGCTTTCCGCAGTTAAAAGCATATTTTGCGTAGCGGCGGCACAGTTAGCTTCCGTCAGGATAGCATCTTCCCGCGCGGAAACTAAAACAGCAACCGGTGCATGATAGAAAATATCAAAATTTTCCTTAGCCAATATTTTATGAACAAAGGCTTCAGAAGAGTGTTGAGCAGCATCCCGAAAACGCTGATTCAACTCTGCAAACATCTCCTTATCGCCAATGACCGTAAAAAACCACGACTGCTGATTATGACCGCTGGGCGCCCAACGCCCCGCTTCCAAGATCGCTTCTAAATCAGCGCGGGTTATCGGCTCTTCCGTGAAATTACGCGTACTGCGGCGTTTTTTTATTAAATCCAATAGTTCATTCATAATCATCGCTCCCTTTTACAGTTCCATCCGCTTTTTCCATCAAGGCCATATTATCAAAAGAAAAGATTTCACTTTCTTCAATATAGCGGCGGACCATTTTATCACTATGATGGCCGGTTTGCTTCATAATATGTCGTTCTCTAGCGCCAGCTAACGCCGCCGAGGTGGCAAATCCTCTTCGCAGACTGTGCCCTGCGTAACGCTGCGGATCAGCACCGGTACGCTCCGCAAATTCTTTGACCGTTCTGGCAACCGCCTTATCCGAAAGGCGCTGCTGACGAATGCCACCGTTTTTGGTCAAAGAACGAAAAAGCGGCCCGCTGGTAAGCCCCGAAATATCTAACCATGCTTTGATAGCGCGTACAGGACAAACTTCAGGGCGCTGACGACGATACGAAATGCCTTTGTATTGGCCCTTGCCGTCTGGATCATTTTTCGCTTTCCCTAAAAACACTTTGACGCCTTCTGGGAAAAAAGTTAAATCTTCCACATCCAAAGCGACCAGTTCAGAACGCCGAAAAGCGCCGGCAAAGCCAAATAAAATCAAGGCACGATTGCGAATACCCAATGGCGTCGGGTCGAACACGTCAGAGACTTGCGCCAAATCCGACCACATCACAGGCGACTTCCCTTGCTGAAAGGTTCCTTTGGCTTTACGAATGCCTTGGAGCGTCATACGTACATCAGCAGAAAGAGTTGGTGATGGGCAGCCAGCCGCTTTATGGGCTTCAGAAATGGCGGTTGCCTTGCGGGAAATGGTATTTGCTTTGATAAAGTCAGCCAGATAGCTGAAGTACTCTACAAGCGTTTCTGGCGTAGCCGGAAGCTCCGCATATCCGTGGTGACGACACCAATAGGAAAAATCATCCCAGTCGCTTTGATACGCCCGGATCGTATTGACCGCCTTAGAAGAGGTCATATAACGAATAGCCTGTTCAGAGTACTTGCCGCGCCTCCATGGACGCAGTATGACAGACGAAGACAAGGAAGACGCCATTCGAACATACCTCCCAAAATCGAGCAACATCACTAAAACTCTCTTGATTATACCATAGAACAACACCTTAAAATGTGACCATCTTGTTACAAACGTCTACAGTAAGTTGTTGCTTTTATTGTAATACATACCATAAGAGTTGACAAAAAGATCATTAAGAATTACTATACATATGAACACACATTCATATGTTCAATGATTAGAGTATGATGAGGTGGTAGTTATGACTGAAACGACATGCGACATATGCGAAGAGCATTGCGAGCATCCCGAGCGAATTGGCTGCGCCAAGGCAGGCATGCTGCCGGACACAACGATATTTCAGCTAGTGGAAACCTTTAAAATTCTCGGTGACGCCACGCGGATCAAAATCCTGTGCGTATTAGCGCAACAAGAGATGTGCGTCTGCGACATAGCTGAAACTCTCTCCATGGGACAGTCCGCTATTTCGCATCAATTACGCGTATTACGCAGCGCCAGACTGGTAAAGTATCGGCGCGAAGGCAAGGCGGCTTGGTACTCTTTGGATGATGACCATGTAGTCGATCTCATGAAACGAGGTCTAGACCATGTCAGCCATACGTAAAGAGAGCCCAGAAGGCAAACCGGAGGTGAATACCTTGGACACAAAAACCAAAGAATGCAGTTGCGCCTGTTGTCACGAAATTAATCGTGAAGTTGATGAGTTGTTAAATAAGGAGCCTGCGGCAAATACAACTACATCCGATACATTTCGCATCGAAGGCATGGACTGTGCAGACTGTGCTGCAAAACTGGAAAAAAAGATCAAAGCTTTAGACGGAGTACAGGCTGCTACCGTAAATTTTGGCGCTGGAAAATTGACTATAGAACACTCTTTAACCGATGACGCTATCATTAAAGCCATAGAACAATCAGGCTACCAAGCTTTTAAAGACGGGCTGAACAGAAGGTCCGAGGTTTCAACTATTCCCTGGTGGCGCAAACCCAAGACGCTGGCAACCATTCTTTCCGGCTCTTTCCTCCTGCCTGCCATTATATTGGAGTGGGGCGGAGCTAATGAAGAGATTCTTGTACCGCTCTATATGGCGGCAATGCTTCTCGGGGGCTACCATGTTGCCAAAAGCGGCCTATACGGGCTGAAAAGCTTTACTATGGACACTAACTTTCTTATGACCATTGCCGCTGTGGGAGCGGTGGCGATTCGAGAATGGGGAGAAGGCGCCATGGTTGTGTTTTTGTTCTCCTTAGGTAATGCCTTACAGGCATATACGCTGGATAAAACAAGGCACTCGATTCGAGCCCTCATGGACTTGGCTCCGCGTGAAGCGTTGGTCCGTAGAAATGGTCAAGAGATCCCGTTAGCGGTAGAAGAAATTGTCGTAAATGATGTAGTACTCGTTAAACCAGGCGAACGCATTGCCATGGATGGCACGGTAACATACGGCATTTCTTCAGTAAACCAGGCTTCCATTACCGGGGAATCTATTCCCGTTGAAAAACAGACAGGAGATCTTGTCTATGCCGGTACAGTTAACGAAAACGGAGCCTTAGAAGTTACCGTGACGAAACTGGCGGCAGATTCCACTCTGGCAAAAATCATGCACATGGTAGAGGAAGCACAAGCGCAAAAAGCGCCTATGCAGCAATTTGTAGACGTCTTTGCTAAGTACTACACACCGGCAGTGATCTTAGCGGCATTGAGCCTCATGGGCATTCCCACACTGTTGTTTGGCCAATCTTTTGATATTTGGTTTTACAAAGCGTTGGTATTGTTAGTTATTTCCTGCCCTTGCGCCTTAGTCATCTCCACTCCTGTATCGATTGTGTCGGCTATTGGCAATGCCTCACGGCATGGCGTATTGATTAAGGGCGGTGCTCATCTAGAGCAGATGGGGCGAATCGAAGCGATAGCATTTGATAAAACGGGAACGCTCACCGCAGGCAAGCCCGTAGTAACAGATATTGTGCCCTTGAACGGCATCGCCCCCGAAGAACTGCTGTCCTTAGCGGCGGCGGTAGAAAAATGGTCGGAGCATCCTTTGGCTAAGGCAATTGTCGTTCACGCAGGAGATATACCGCTGCAAAGCATAAGTAATTTCCAAGCACTGCCCGGCCGTGGAGCGCAAGCCGATGTAGCCGGGCAAACAATTTATGTAGGCAACCGTCGTTTGTTTGAAGAAATAGGCTGCGTCATCGCCGCAGATGAGCCTCGTTTAATCAAGCTGGAGCAACAAGGCAAGACCGCCATGCTGGTGGGAACTAGCCAGAAAGTACTGGGAGTTGTGGCTGTAGCCGATACCCTGCGTGATCAAAGTGCAACGTCCTTAGCTGCACTCCGAAAAACTGGCGTGCGTACTATGGCTATGCTCACCGGCGACAACGAACGCGTGGCTAGAGCTATTGCGGCAGAACTCAACATTGACATCGTTTACAGCGAATTGCTGCCGGAAGATAAAGCAACGGTACTAAAACAGTTTTCCAGCAAATACGGCCGCGTAGCCATGGTAGGAGATGGCGTAAATGATGCCCCAGCCTTAGCAACAGCCGATGTAGGGATCGCTATGGGGGTAGCTGGGTCGGACAGCGCTTTAGAAACGGCTGATATCGCTCTTATGTCCGATGACTTAAGCAAGCTGGCTTATATCATGAAACTCAGCCGCAAAACAGTAGGCATCATCAAACAAAACGTTACTTTCTCCATAGCTATAAAACTGTTGTTTGTCGCAGGAACCTTTATTGGTTTCGTAAATCTTTGGTTGGCTATTTTAGCCGATACAGGAGCCTCGTTGCTGGTTACACTAAATGGCATGCGTTTGGCTAGGAAAATAGATTAAGAACTGGAAGAAAGTTCTTAAAAGCCAAGCGATTCTCAATTAATTCTCATTTAAATAATGAGTCGGAAATACTAGCGTTATAGTTCAGATATCGCTGCAAATTAGAACATTTTTCGTATTTCTTCTTGCAAAAATACCGTTTACGACGCCTTGATGGCCGTAAACGGTATTTTTTATAGTACAACACTAAAACTTAGATGATACGAACGGAAGTACCAGTAGAAATGAATTACGCTTAATTTTGATGTAAAAGGTAGGAACCGAAACCCCTATTTTACATACAAATATTCCGTCCGATAATTTATACTTTTAGTACGGTTCATGGTTAGAGGACGCGAGGTGTGCACAAGGTAGACAGAATGGACACTATTTGATGTGTTTTGGATGCCCAATGTAAACCTTGCGCTCTCATAATCGAACAAGCGTTCCCTTTCATCTCTGCTCATCTGTTAGAGGAATACCTTAGGTGTAACATTAGGCAGGCGCTAGAATGTCCTTTAGTAGTACACATAGAACTCAATAGGTATTCATAGGCTGGACAATCTCATATATGCATAAAGAAAGACCTCAGGTAGAACCATTGGATAACACCAGTGGAGAACTTGAGGTCTTTCTTTATGTGTTTATGGTTGTGTTTTGTTAGGTGGTTGGTGGGTACATCTTACGTTCAGTTTCCATTGCCCACAATCCAGCCTCCACACGCTTTCCAATCTCATGACCTGTAGAGGCCACCTGCTGCCACTCCTTTGGGGTGAAGGTGAAATCCTGAAGGATAAGAACCGCAGCCTCGTCAGGTTCCTTTCCATATACACCATAAGCGTAGTAGAGAGCACATGCCTTGTTTATGTCTGCCTTCCTATGGCTTCTATAGAGTTTGTATAGAGCAATCCCAAGGAAGATCACAGTATTAATCAAGAGAACACGGATGACCATTTTACAACACTCCTTCGTCCTTAGATGCAATACGTTTCTTGAGGTCTAACCGCTTTTGAGCCTCAACACGTCCTACTAAGTAATCTAGGGTGACGTTGAAATAATCGGCGAGAGCAACCAATACCTCGAAACTAGGGGAACGTTGGGCCTTCTCAAGTTTGGTAATGGCATTCTTCGTAACTCCCAACACATCCGCTATATCTTTTTGATATAAATTACGCTCCTTCCTTAGTAAAATCAGGCGTTCTGCAAAAATATTTCTATAAATCACAAATAAAACCTCCTTGACAGGGAACTTTAAGTATTCTAAGATAGAGCCAGGGAACTTTAAGTATTCCAAGAATAGTAACTCTAGGTTACTATTCCAAGAATAGTAACTCTAGGTTACCTAGAAGGGAGGAAAGACAATGGCAGTAAGGATTAGTCTCACGCAGCTCCAAGAGATGGTGGACCGGATTGAGTACCAGAGCAAACACGGAATGAAAGGTACAGTATTGGTGTCTATTCAGAAGCATCCAAATGGTGAAGAATACGTGGAGTTTGAGCAGGAAAGCGTATATGCTGAATGTTTTAGTAGCTTCCACCGCTTCTAAATAAGGAGGAGGAATAGGCCTATGACCAAATGTAAAGCCGCACGACTACGAAAGGGGCTCACTGCGAGAGAATTGGCGGAGATCATTGGCGTAACACGGGAATACATTAGCCTTCTTGAGCGCCGAAAACGTCAACCCTCCTTTGCAGTGATGTTGGCCTTAAGTAATGCGCTGGGCGTACCTATGGAGAAACTGATGATGGAAGAAGCATCCACAGAAGATGGGTCTTAACACTGTAATAATACCACAAACTTCCTACCTTTTCACTTTGATGTCACCTTGAGAATGTATTAAGGAGGAATGAGGAATGAACAGCGTTGATTTAACAAATCTAAGGAATCTTATTCAGACCAGGATAGAGGCTGCTAATGTAGCTTTTCGGGTGGATGACAGCCAAGGTTTTCAGCAAGAACTTAATAGGCTTGAAATGATTCGCATAACGGCTGCTTATTGTGGGGTGAGTGTGGTTATTTCTCTCGCATTTCCGCTCAGGCTTATTTATCTTAAAGACCAACGCTCGGAAGTAGGTGTTGCATTATGATGACCGCCACCTTAAGCCCAACCTTACGAACCCATAAGAACTACTCAAAGCAGGCGCTCCGGTATATCACTTTATCGAAAGCTGAGAATACACTCAGGGCCTACCAAAGCGATTGGGAAGACTTTGTGACGTGGTGCAGCCAGCGTGGGGAGCGACCTTTACCGGCAACCGTGGAGAGCCTCGTAGAATACTTCAGCTACCTTGCGGATTTCATAAAGGCGAACACAATATCTCGCCGCGCCACCTCGATCTCCACAGCCCACAAAATGGCAGGGTACACCTCACCTTTGTTCAACGAGGAAGTACGGATGACACTCCAGGGGATACGCAGGGCCAACGGGACGCACCAACAAGGCAAAAACCCAATCATGTGGGCAGATTTAGAGAAGGTCTCCGAGGTGTTTCCTGAGGACACACCTTTAGGTCTCCGTAGTAGGGCCTTGCTGCTCCTTTGTTTTGCCGGTGCATTCAGGCGGTCTGAAGTGGTCTCGTTAGATGTGGAAGACCTTACGTTCATCCCAGGAAAAGGCCTTAAAGTGCTCCTAAGGCACTCGAAGAATGACCCTGAGGGAAAAGGCCAGTACAAAGGCATTGCGTACCGTAAGGAACACCTCTCGATATGTCCAGTTACAGCCTTGCGTAAATGGTTAGATGTCGCAGGGATTACCAGGGGACCAATATTCCGCTCCTTGACTCGCAGGGGTAACGTAAGGAACGCAAGGCTGTCCGATAAGGCTGTGGTAAGGACTGTAAAAGAATTCGCAGAACTCACAGGGGCGGACCCGGCGAAATACGCAGGGCACAGCCTTAGGCGTGGGTTTGCAACCTCAGCGGCGCTTGCGGGTGCTCAAGAAAGGCACATCATGAAGCAAACAGGTCACCATTGTAATACTATGGTTCGACGCTATATTGACGAAAGCGAATTGTTCACGTTCGATAATATGGAACTGATGGAGTCAAACCTAAAGCGTAAAGGAGGTCGTGAGTACTGAGGATTTTCTTTAAAACCTGGTTCAGCGGTGTCGTTGAGGTAACGCAAGAGCAAAGGGAAGCCTTGATCAAGCATATTACCGACCAGGCTGTAGGATTATCAGAGGAGCGCAAACAGGCCTACATTGAGAGTAAATTTAGTTATGCCGAAGATTGAAGGAGGCGTTGTTACTATGAGAACTCTTCAGGTCCGCCTAGAGACACGCAGGATAGAGCGAGATGCAGATCATTTAGATGGTCTTATCTTTGGAATGTTCCTGGCGGTTGTGGTTATATGTGTGATGTTTTAAAGGAGGTGAGGCTTTGGACCTCTACAACCTACCAACCAGACCTCTGACCTTAGAAGAACTTCAGGAAGCTGTGAGAACGCTTGAGTATTCCACAGAACACTATAAGGATGGTCTATTGTACTGGCGGTGTCCGGTGTGTAGGTCTTTAGCAGGCCACAGGCATAGCAACTGGTGCGCCTTGGGTATCCTGGCGAAGAAGGTGAAAGCGGACATTAGAGCGCGAAAGCATTCGAAACAGGAGGTGAGGTAGTTTAGTAGTAAGAGTATCGGATTTCCGAAGGTTTACAACTGGTTGCTGGTTCAGGAGACCTCAGGAGGCCTGCACTTTACAGCCTTTACTGAGTTCTTGGCAGCAAGGTGGGCCTTTCGAGAGTATAACACCCGTTTAAGTGGGTTGGTGGCGTTGTTGGACCGATATGGCGAGACAACTTTAGTAGGAGAAAGAAGTTAAGGAAAATGGGAAATCGGTATGTAGTCCGAGTGCGTGAATCCACAGAAGAACCAGACCCAAAGATAATTGATACCCAAATAGCGGATTCAGAACCGGACGTAAAGGCTATCATGCAAGACTTTATGAAGCGCTTCGGTCATTTAGCAGATCAGGCCATTATTGAAGTTGAGGAGGTTTATTAGGTCAATGTTAGAATTCTACGGATGCACAAAAGAGACCGGCTGCATCCTCAAGGCAACCTCTGGGGAGTGTTCACTTGTAGACCCTTGCGCCTACAAAACACTCACTGAAATAAAGTGCCCAAGCAGGGCAGAGGGGACGGACCAAAAATGGATGCCATTGCAGCAGAAATTTCCAACCTCAGAAGAGTCCACGGGAGTCTCTATGATACTCAACTAGAGCTAGAGAGGTCCTACAAGGCGGAGGCTGAGGAGACCCTAAGAGAATCAATCAGACAGGCGGAAGCGGAAGGTCAAACCGCACAGCTTGCAGTAGGTCAACGCCTGATTTCGTATGGTTTCAATGATGCGCGGACCACAATAGATACGTGGTATGCGACAGTAAGTAAACCTAAGCGGGGTGTGAAGCCCTCCTATATGTCTATCCTTGCAAATATCAAGGAGGTCTATGGGGACCGGCAGGAGGATATTGTCAATGTTATAACTGCGGTGAGCCTAGTCGGTCTCATGAATGTCTTGAAAGGGGAACACCCAGAAGCCAACAATCTGGCTCAGTGGATTGTACGTGAGTTATATGAAGAGGTGCGGTTGGAGGCCTTTATCAAAACCATCGAAGACGGAAGGACCTTAGCAGGCGTTGTCTCTGGGTTGTCCTCAAGAAGCGATAGGTCGTACAAAATTGCTTATGCTAAGGCCTGCATGACCAAACAAGCGTTCGTGTTCCCTGAGTGGGCAAAAGACGCTAAGGTCTTACTAGGGCACTTGTTGGTAGAGTTGGTTTGCAGCGGCTCTGGGTATGCGACAGTTGTGGGAGTAGATCAAGCAACCGGCGAAAAAATACCCTCCCGGCTGGAGCCTACAGATTGGCTTTTAGATGCTTGGGAGCAAAACACAGCAAACCTCATCCAGTATACCGCAAGGTTCGGACCTACGGTAATACCTCCACGTCCTTGGACGAATATTAATGATGGTGGGTATTATGGGGAACTCCAAGGCAGACACAAATTGATTCGCTTGAAGCTGCGGTTCATGAATACTGCAACTAAGGAGTACATTGAGAGACTTCAGCAGACAGACCTCAACAGAGTCATGGGCGTGATTAATACCATCCAAGGGACACCCTGGCGCATAAACAAACGCGTGTTCGAGACCCTTGAGTATATCATAACAGAGTGTCGTGGAGAACGCGCAGGAGTCCCACGCATGGAACGCCTCCCGAAGTTCCCCCGCCTGGAGAATCCGACTGAGGAAGAACTAAAGGAGCACAAAAAGAAGGCCTTTGCGCGGTACAAAGAGGATGTCACTAGAGCCTCTTTAGCACTTCGCTGCACAAGTCACCTTGAGACCGCCCGGAGATACTTAGATTTTGCGAGGATTTACTTTCCGTATAATATGGATTTCCGTGGGAGGGTCTACCCAATCAGCGGCTTCAGTCCTCAATCCGATGATGTCAATAAAGGCCTGCTGGAGTTTGCAGACGCACCCGCTTTCGAATCCGAGGAGCCTGTAAAATGGCTGATGATTCATGGCGCTAACGTTGCGGGGGTTGATAAGGTATCCTTTGAAGACCGTATTAAATGGGTACAGGAGCATGAGGAGCAAATCCTCGCGAGTGCTGAGGACCCGATTGGTTGTAGGTTCTGGGAGACAGACTCCTTTGAGTGCTTCCAGTTTCTGGCGTTCTGCTTCGAGTGGCAGCGTTTTGTTAATTACAAGTTAGCGAATGGGAGCGCAGTAGGGTTTGTGTCTAACCTGCCTATCGCTTTTGACGGTTCCTGCAGTGGCCTCCAGCATTACTCAGCAATTCTCAGGGACACCGTAGGCGCTAAAGCGGTCAATCTGGTTCCAAGTCGGAAGCCTAATGACATCTATCGAGAGGTCAGTGATCTGGTAAACGAAGAATTAGAGAAACACGCACAGCAGGGAAGCCTGGATACCTTAGCGTTTTACGATGACCGCCCGGAACCTGTGGCACGTCTTGGGACCCAAACTATGGCGCAAATCTGGCTGAATTATGGGGTGAACCGCAAGGTGACCAAGAGAAGTGTCATGACGTTGGCCTATGGTTCCCGGCAGTATGGTTTTAAGGAACAGATCATTGAAGACACCATTCAACCGGCTATAGATAAACGTAAATTTGAAGGCTTCACAACCAACAACCGGAACCAACTAGCGAATTACCTGGCGGGTCTCATTTGGAAGGCCGTACAGGAGGTAGTTGTTGCAGCAGTAGCGGGGATGGATTTCCTCAAGAGTGTCGCTAAGGTGGTATCTAAGGATGGGCATTGTGTTACTTGGGTAACTCCTATGGGACTCCCGGTACAGCAGGCCTACACGATTGTCCAAGTAGACCAAATAAAGCTGCGTTTGGGCGAAAAAATACGCCGCTGGGCTTACGTCCCAACAGCGACAGACGAACTCGACAAACACGCCCAAGCTTCCGGTATTGCACCTAACTTCATCCATAGCATGGACGCTTGTCACCTACAGATGACCGTAGAGCACCTGAAACAAGACTATGATATTCAGCACTTTGCACTTATTCATGATTCTTACGGATGCCCAGCCGCGCAGGCAGAGAACCTCTTCAAAGGCGTTCGGGAGTCCTTTCATAAGATGTATACCGAATATGATGTCTTAAACGAGTTCAGGGAGCAAATGGCTCTGCTAGTTGAAGACCCCGCAGAATTGCCACCGCTCCCCTCAAAAGGAAGTTTTAAGTTGTCCCAGGTGTTAGAAAGTCCTTACATGTTTGCCTGAAGAATTTAATTGGTCCATATAATGAGTGGGAAGAACATGCACTCCTTGTTAGCAGCAGGGAGTGCTTTTCCCTTATTACCTTCGTCCATGAATTTAATTGGTCCATATACTGAATGGGAACTAGGAATCGTGATTGATTAGCTTAGGCTATGCAGTATGTAGACTCTTCATTTATTAAAGGTTACTTGCGAAAATGGTATAGGAAATAAAGCATCTGACATGCAGACACCTACCAAAGGTTACACCTTGTTACTTTCGCCTATGCATACTTGAACAAGCAGGAGCGAAGTCAAGGTCACGCCTTAGCACTATTATAGCGCATCCTTAGATAAATGCAAGTAAATAGTATTTCCAAATGTAAAGAAAAGGAGGTTTGTAGTTCTGAAAAACCCAACAACTCCCAAAACACCCAAAGTAAAACCTGAGGAAGTTCCCCAGGAATTGCCTTTCGAAGCAGCAGACACCTCTCAGGAAAAACCTGAGGCAGCGCCTGTGGAAGAAGCAGGCACACCAGAAGGAAAATCCACGGAATTGCAGGTAACAGTCACGATGGAGCAGGGCGAGATTCGAACGAAACGCTTTGAATTTATCCCCTCAGGCCGCTTCCGGTCTCAGCCGGTGAAGATTGCAACGGATGCCTCATTCAACCGCAAAGGTGCCCTTGCAAAGAAAATGCTGGTATTCCTTGACAACGACCTAACGAGCAAGTATCAACTTGTACTCGTTGGCCCTGCTTTAGTCACAACTGAAGGCCCTGTGACTCTTAGCGTCACAAACTTTGGCCTCGAACCGTGCCAACTCCAACCCGGTACGCTAATTGGTCAATACGTTGTCTTCAAAGGCAACGCTCAGGAGAATGTAGGTAAGTAAATCTCAATGGCAAAACAGAACAAATTCCCCCAGTATACAACGAAACCAATGGTGCTCTTATGGCCCCATCTGGACCACGAAGAGTCCTACCAAGGAAAACCAACCGGCAAGT
>NZ_OY781460.1:1277500-1437500 GCF_963676855.1 uncultured Anaeromusa sp. | reverse complement strand
AACTTGGCCAAAGGAGCAATGTACTGCATCTTAGAGCAGTCCTGGCGGCAAATTCATGCCTGCAGTCAATTTGCCCATTTCCTGTGCCATAAGATCATCCACCTTAGTTAAGGCTTCATTAACAGCAGCCGTCACCAAGTCTTCCAACATTTCCACGTCTTCTGGATCTACAGCCGTAGGAGCAATTTTAATCGAAACCACTTTCTTTTCACCAGTTACGACTACTTTTACAGCTCCGCCGCCAGCGCTGACCTCGAGAGTCCGTTGCTTGAGCTCTTCTTGCATTTTAGCCATTTCCGCTTGCATCTTTTGCACTTTTTTCATCATGCCAGCCATCTGGCCCATGTTTCCGCCTCCGAACATTATACATCCTCCTTTTTTTCCTGTGGGAGCACTTTCCCAGGGAACATTTTCATCGCTTCTCGCAAGGCCGGATTTCCCCAGTCCGGCTCTGTTGGCGTCGCCTTGACCGCCGTCGGCACTGCCCCTACAACACCTTGGACACACTGTAATTGTACCGGATGACCACAAAGTTCTGCAAATAAATTTTCTACAATCTCCCGATAATCATCCTTGGCCGTCCTCTCACAAGGAAACGCCGCCGTAAACTGCAGCATAACGATCCCTGCTTCCGCCTTTACTAACTGCCCTTGGGAAACGCAGGCGTATACAGAGCGTTTGCCGCTGCTCATAAGGCGTTTTAAAAATTGCGGCCATAAATCTCCTGATACCGGCGACGCGGCCGCAAGGACAGTAGGCGGCTGCGCGGCTGACGTAACTTCTGCCGAACGAGTAGCCGCGGGAGACTCTAGGGAAGGATTCGCCCCCGTCACTTTAGCCGCAGGCGCTATCGGTTTTCTTACCGGCTCTGGCTGGGCCTCAGCGCGCCTGACTGGCGCAGCTTCCGACGCAGCTCTCAGCGGCGAGGAAGACCTGCCCTGCGCTACTGCCGCTTCTAAAGCCTGCACGCGTTGCGCCAAGCCGTCCCAATCTCCAACCTCTGCCTCACCCCGGCATAATGCCAACAACGCCATTTCCAGAGGAATACGGGCATCTACAGCCCATCGCGCCTCTTGAATGGCTTCGCCCAGCCGGCGCACTGCCTGCATGATTGCACTTTGGGGCAATTGTTTCGCATGCTCTGCCAGCTTTTTCCGCATGCTTTCACTGCTGTCCTGCCATTTTTCCATGCCAGGCGCCGCCTGATACAGTATAACATCACGCAAGTAGCTAGCCCATTCTACAGCCATTTGTTTAGCTTCCCGCCCCAAAGACAGCATTTCTTCCAAGCCTTCCAGCAACGCCGCCGCATCTTTTTTTGCCAGACGTTCCGTCATGCTCCAAACCCATTCATGTCCTACCAAGCCCAGCAAATTACGCACTAAGGCTTCGGAAACATGCCCATCGGTCGCCATAGAAGCACATTGATCCAACAAACTTAATGCATCTCGCAGTCCGCCATCAGCTTGGGCTGCAATAAGCCGCAACGCATCTTCTTCGACATTCATGCTTCCCGCTGCCGCTACCTCCTGCAGACGCACCAACAAGTCACCCTGGGTAATCCGCCGAAAATCATAGCGCTGGCAGCGTGAATGAATGGTTGCCGGGATCTTATGTGGTTCCGTCGTCGCTAAGATAAAGACCACATGGCTTGGAGGTTCTTCCAATGTTTTCAAAAGCGCATTAAAGGCTTCTGTGGTCAGCATGTGCACTTCATCAATAATATAAACTTTGTATTTACCTTCTACCGGTGCAAACTTCACAGTTTCCCGTAAATCGCGGATTTCGTCAATACCACGATTAGAGGCCGCATCCACTTCCACTACGTCCATGGAAGAACCATCGGTAATCCCTACACAAGAAGAGCAGGTATTGCACGGATGCAGCGTCGGTCCCTGTACGCAATTTAGCGCCTTGGCAAAAATTTTCGCCGTACTGGTCTTGCCAGTCCCCCGGGGGCCTGCGAAAAGATAGGCATGCGCAATCTTGTCAGACCGTATGGCATTTTCCAGAGTAACACGGATATGCTCCTGTCCTACCAGACTATCAAAATCTTGCGGACGCCAGCGGCGGTACAAAGCAACATAGGCCATAGCAGTTCCTCCTTTGGATAAATATAGCGAAAAAAGCAACCACATTGGGTTGCTTTCGATTACTTGAAATTGTTTTGTTTACAAGGTCGGACCACGGCAGTCACCAGGCGCTCCTGCGGCACATAAGAGGGCCCACTTACCGTTGCTTCCTTCCGGACCTGGCGGGGTTCATGAGTTCCTATTGCGCAGGACCCAATGGCTACCGTGGTCCGGCCCTGGAAACATCCATAGCCACATATTATAAAATTCATTCCGCAAAAAAATGGCGGAGAGAGAGGGATTCGAACCCTCGGTAGAGTTTCCCCTACACACGCTTTCCAGGCGTGCTCCTTCAACCACTCGGACATCTCTCCAAGCTCTACACTTGTAGTATTATAACGAATAAAAGAACAAAAAGCAACACCCTGCGTTATATCTTTTTGACTTTTCCGGTACTATCTCATACGCTGCGACGCATCGGCCGCCACCGGGCTACGCTCGCATTCTTCCGGCAGCATCGTAATTTGGTAGCAATAAGGACTTCCTTTCATCTTTTCTCCTGCATACACCAAACCGTTGACACTTTCGGAAAGATTGTGATTATCAATCTGCTCTGGATCACCAAGAATGACTATTTTCGTCCCGATTCCACAGCGAGTAATAATCGTCTTGGCCTGCACCGGTGTCGAATTTTGCATTTCATCCAAAATGAAAAAGTACTTGTGCAAAGAGCGGCCGCGCTGAAAAGCAAGCGCCTCCATCAAGATCGTCCCGTCTTCCAGTAACATTTTCACAGTATCCTCAATCTGCTTTCGCTCCTTGCGACCTTCCGTACGCACGCCATTGAGCAGCGTAAACAGGTTATCATACATCCCCCTCATATACGGATGAATCTTGTCTCGTTCGCCGCCCGGCAAAAAGCCAATATCCTCCATCGCCACACTGGGACGACAAATCAACATACGCTGATACCGCGACTGCTCGGGCTCCATGATTTCTTCCAACCCGGCGGCCAGAGAAAACAGCGTCTTGCCAGTCCCGGCCTGCCCTCGAATAATGCAAACAGGAGCTTCCTCCGCATCCATCAGCAAACATTCTTGCATAAAAATCTGCCCCACACTGCGAGGAGTCAAACCAAAAAGAGTTTGATGTTGATGCTGCAAGCGAACAACTTTGGTCCCATCAAAACGCCCCAGTACCGTATGTCTGCCGTTCTCCACATTGCGTACGACCAAAAACTGATTGACGACTAAATCCTGAATCGCTGTCAGTTGCTGTTTTTCTACATCATATACTTTCAAGCCGTCTGGATCCAACCACTGCCTGCGATCCAAATAAAACTGATTAATAGCCTCCGCGTTGGCATACACCTCGGCCCGGCCCGTATACTGCCGTTCCACGGAAACCACCTTTTCATGACGGTAATCCTCCGCTGGCAGCCCAATAACAGAGGCTTTGATACGCAGGGCTGTATCTCGGCTGACTAACACCGCATCTTGTCCTGCTTCCTGCAGTCCTTTGCAAATTTGCAAAATCCGATTATCTGGCAAGTCAGTGTGCCAAAAAGCAGGCAGCCGAGCAGAAAATTCTCGGCTTTCAATACGCAGCCGTCCGCCTACTTCATTTAAACCGACCCCTGCCGCCAAATCCCCCTGTTGACTCAGACGATCCAAAATACGAATAACTTCCCGGCTGTTAGCTCCCCGTTCGGAAGCCTCCCTCTTAAACCGATCTAATTCCTCAATGACCACCTCCGGCAGCACCACCAGGTGCTCTTGAAAAGCAAATAAGGCCTGTGCGGCATAAGCCAAAACATTGGTATCAATCACATATACTCTCTCCATGTTTTCTCCTCCTTTGCTGCTGGCTATATGCAAGACATTCTGCTTTTTATTCACGACTCCCTGCCAGACTATGTTAAGATTTGCAAAACAAAAAAGTCTTCGCACAGCAAATTATCTTGCCGTGAGAAGACTCTGGAGGATATATATACATTGCTTTTTTATTGTAAGCAACTAGAAGATAAAATCCAATATAAGTAACTTTTCTAAGCACAAAGAACTAAAATAGCACCTTACACAAGGAACGAAGGCACTGTAGCTTCCGCATTTTGCCGATAGCGATATAACGGACGCCCAATCGAACCGTAATGGATCTCAAACAACAGCAATTCCATCTGTTGCAGGTATTTTAGGTATTTTCGAATGGACACCTGCGAAATTCCTACCAACTTTGCCATTTCTTCCGCTGTAAACTCACCATCCACTTGGCAAATGGCTTCCCAAATGCGCTTCATCGTGTTGCGATCAAGGCCTTTAGGTAATTCGCCTCCCTCTTCCGTCACCCGGTTGCCCCGCTGCAAAAGCCGATCCAATTCCCCTTGATTGACAGGAACTTCCCGGCACAGCCATTCCTGGCGTTTTTTAAAATCCAACAGTGCCGTTTGAAAGCGCAAAAATTGAAACGGTTTAATCAGGTAATCAATAGCTCCCTGCCGCAACGCTTCTTGGATACTGCGCTGCTCCCTCGCTGCCGTAACTAAGATGACATCTACGCCATGCCCTTCACGGCGCACTTTGTGCAGCAGCTCCAAGCCATTCATGCCCGGCATGAACACATCCAACAGGACTAAGTCCACCTTGTTTTCACGTAAAAAGTGTAGCGCTTCTTCCCCTTCTCGGCAGATTCCGGCTAATTGAAAGCCTTCAATACGCTCCAGATAGCACCGGTTCAACTCTGAAACCATCGGATCATCTTCCACAATTAAAACTCGAATCATCGTCCTCACTCGCTTTCTTTAGTCTATAAACTCAACTGTTATCGTATTGCCATTCCGGTCGTGACGGAATGAAAACGGAAAAGACAGTTCCCCCATGCAGCGCCGGAGCAAATTGAATGGTCCCTTCCAACCGCGCCAAGCTTCGCTGTACCAGTGCTAAGCCAAAACCGCGATCCGCCGCCTTTGTGGAAACGCCTTGCATAAATAACGTTTCTTGAATTTCTTTCGGAATCCCAGGACCACTATCTTCGATTTCCATATATAAACCGCTGGCATCTGTGCTTAAAGCCAGCCCAACCTCTTTGCGCGCCGAATGCTTGACTGCATCTAAGGCATTTTCAATCAAATTCCCTAAAATCGTTACTAACTCATGCGCTGTATCTTCGTCAAAATTCACATCCACTTCCGTATCTTCGTGCAAGCACATCTCAATGTCCCTCTCCCGGGCCAAGCTTAGCTTGCTCAAAACAAAGCCAGCCAATACAGAATCTCGTATGCGCCGATCCACGTAAGACACCTCTTCTTGCGAATCGGAGGCAATGCGGCTGATATAGGCTCGCAACTGCTCATAATGGCGCAACTGCACTAGCCCTAAAATGACATGCAACTGGTTCATAAATTCGTGTCCTCGCGACCGCAACGCATCCACATACGCTTGCACGCCTGTTAGCTCTTCCGCCAAACGCTTTAGCTCCGTTTTGTCGCGAAAGGTCGCCACAGCTCCCACTACATGCCCTTCCACCCAAAGAGGCACACGACTGGCTACAATAGGAATACCATAAAGCTCTTGTTCTCGGTCTAAGTCTGCTTTCCCAGCCTCCATGACTACTTTTAGGCCTGAACCAGGCATACAGGACTCCACTTCCCGGCCAATCGGATCTCCCGTCCAGCCGGCGCGCCGCAGCAAACGCCTAGCTTCACTATTAATGACGGTAATCCGCCCATCCGCATCCACAGCAATAACGCCTTCGCGCACCGACTGCAGCATAACATTGCGTTCTTCCAGCAGCTTCGCAATGGCCCATGGCTCCAGCCCAAAAAGAATTTCTTTAATATTACGCGCCAATAACCAAGCTGCGGTAATGCCAATCACCAACCCCAGCGCTGAAGCCACTACTAAAACTCGCAAAGCCTCCCGCACCGATTCTTGCACATGAGTCAGCAAAATGCCCACGAGAACCGAGCCGACTTGGCGCCCCTCCTCATCGTATACCGGCGTAAAAGCACGTAACGAATATCCCAGCGTACCTTCCGCCTCTGAAATATACTCATAACCGGAAAGAGCGTCCCCTTCGTCGCCTCCGGCCAAGCGTTGGCCAACCAATTCCGGATTGGGATGTGAGTATCGAATTCCGACCATATCGGTGACAACAATAAAGCGGACCTGCGCCGCTTCCAGCATATCCTGAGCATAGACTTGAATGTCCTTAGGATCCCGTTTGCCTGTCAACCCTTCCCGCACAACCGAATCCTTCGCCACCATGCGAGCAGCGCTCATAGCCTGAGATCCAATAGAGTTTTTAATATCTGTATTAATGCTGCGCGAAATCAGCAGCATAGTCACCATAATAACAGCTGCTACCACACAAAACACCAAGCCAACAATCTTGGCTTGCAAAGGAACCCGCCGGTCCAGCTCCATTTCATTCCTCCAAAAATTCATTCTCTTTTCAAATTGTAACGTATCCCTCGCCTCCATGCAAGAAACCTTACAGGAAGATGCCGGAATAAAATCACTTTTCACACACCCTTTTAAGTTAATTCATGAACAAGGCATGTGACAAGCAGGAAATAGGCATTGCACAGATAATTATAAAAATTAAAAGATGTATTCTTTTTTCTATCGTTTTTCTGTCAAATAGGAAGGGGGCTCTGGAATGAGGACATTCCGTTTTGACGTGATTATTATCGGTGCCGGACCCGCCGGCAGCGCTTGTGCGCACACATTAGCCAAAGGAGGAAAGAAAACACTCCTTGTAGAGCGCGGTCTGCCTACGGGCAGCAAAAACCTGTCCGGCGGCCGCTTGTATTCTTATGCCTTGGAAATGCTGGAGCCAGGCTTAACTGCTAAGGCACCACTAGAACGCTCCATCGTGCGTGAACAAATTATGATGCTGGATCAAAACCGCGGCTTTTGTTTGGATTTTTTTGAACCAGCTCTTCATGCTGACGTTCCACACTCTTGCAGCGTATTGCGCGCCCCCTTTGACGAATGGCTCGCAACCTACGCGGAAGAACAGGGCGGCGCTACTTTGGTCGACGGCATCAAAATCGACGAGATTTTACTGCAAGATGGCCGCGTCACCGGCGTACGTTCTGGAGACGATAAAGTAGAAGCGGACACTGTCGTGATTGCAGAAGGCGTTTTAGGCCAATTAGCAGAAACGGCCGGACTCCGTCCTACACTCCCGGCGCAGCAGGTAGGTGTCGGCATCAAAGAAGTTATTTCTCTCCCCGCCAACGTCATTGAAGAACGCTTCCAGGTTGCCCCCGGCCAAGGGGCCGCCCGAGTCATCGCCGGCGGCACGTCTGGCATTCCCGGCGGCGGATTTCTCTATACCAACAAAGAATCGCTCTCTCTCGGTCTGGTTTTCCATCCGGAAGAAGCGGTCAAGCAAAACCGACCGTTAGCCGAACTCTTCCAAGAATTTAAGATGCATCCCGCCGTTTACCCTTTACTGGCTGGCGGTTCCACCATTGAATACGGTGCTCACCTTGTTCCTGAGGCCGGCTGGCGCGGCATGCCTCCTTCGCTGCATCGCCCCGGGCTCTTGTTGGTCGGTGACGCTGCAGGCTTTGTGATCAATACCGGCACGATCATTCGCGGCATGGACTTAGCCATTGTCAGCGGCTTAGCAGCCGCTAGGGCCATTCTCGCCAGCGAATCGCCGCAAGCGTTAGGCGCTCAATACCTGGCCGAGCTGCAGCAATGCGGCCTGCTTCCTACTATGAAGCTCTTGGCCGGTTGGCCCGAATTGTTGGGAAATCCACGCATGGTCAGCACCTATCCGGCTATGGCCAACGCCATGCTGCATACGATGTTCCATGTTGACGGCTCCGTACCGCCCGCTATGCCCAAAGCCATGAAGGAAGTTCTGCAAGCGCATATAAGCCTGGGAACACTGCTCCAGGATCTTTGGAAGGGGGTTCGTGCCTTATGAGCATTCAAAAAGAAGATATTGATCATCTGCTGAACCTAGATAAGATCAAAGCTGATGAAAAAAACGCCCATATCGTCCTTGATCCAGAACAATGTGCCGCTTGCCAAGCCAAGCCCTGTTTAATTGTCTGCCCAGCCCTGCTATACACCTTAGATGAAACCGGCACCTTGAATTTTGACTACGCCGGCTGCCTGGAATGCGGCACCTGCCGCACCATTTGCCCCCATCTGAAAAAATGGGAATATCCTCGGCACACCTTCGGCATTTACTACCGCCAGGGCTGAGATTCTGAGACACGAAAATTGAACAAGAGTAAAAAAAGGGGCCGAATGAGGATTACGGGATAAAAAGAAAAAGGTTGTGGCAACTTAAATTAAAGCTGCCACAACCTTTTCTGATTTTTGCGAATAAATCAATGGCTCTTGTTTTATTGACAGTGCCGGTAACGATCGCCGCACTCAGCGCGTTTGGCACCGTTAAAATTCTCTACGTTACTCAAGTAGCCGGTAATACGTCTCACCCGGGAAATCGGAGCTCGTTCCACCGCTTCAATCACTACGTCTTGTCCATCTACTTGCAAGGAAAGCGAAGCCAATTCCTTATCTTGACTGCGCCACTGCTCAATCTCGCTACGCGCATACAATTCGATCTCCTCATCACTCAGACAGGCCGCCGCTTCTACTTGCACGTCTTCCACACATAAGCTTTTCATTTTAGCCACTCCATCCATATGTAGTATCAACACTATAATTATACACAAGATATAGTTATTTTTCCAGGCTTATTTAAAAAAAGAACCATCTCTTGTAGGATTTCAATACCTGCAAGAGATGGTTTATTGTTTCCTGTTGTTTTCTTAATCCAAGAAACGCGCTGCCGGTACATATGGCAAGCTCAACGCTTCAGCAACCGCCTGGAAGGTCACGTTGCCATCCACCACATTCAAACCATTAGCCAGACCGGCATTGTCTTTCAATGCCTTCTTCCAGCCTTTATTGGCAATCTGCAGCGCATAATCTAAGGTCACATTTGTCAACGCCAAAGTAGACGTTCTGGCCACTGCACCAGGCATATTAGCTACTGCATAATGCACAACACCATATTTTTCATAGGTAGGTTCGCTATGCGTCGTAATACGATCAATAGTTGCCACCGAGCCGCCTTGGTCAATCGCTACGTCGACAATAACCGAACCAGGCTCCATCGATTTTACCATTTCCTCGGTTACCAATTTCGGGGCTTTGGCTCCTGGCAGCAACACAGCCCCCACCAGCAAGTCGGCTTGCTTAACCCATTTAGCCAAATTGAAGCTGTTAGACATAACAGTCTGCACGCGCCCGCCAAAAATATCATCCAAGTACGCAAGACGTTCTGCCGAACGATCTAGGACAGTAACACGCGCGCCCATGCCTACCGCTATTTTGGCAGCATTAGTACCAACGATGCCGCCGCCAACAATCACTACCTGTCCTACTTCTACGCCAGGAACGCCTCCTAACAGAATTCCTTTGCCGCCACAAGGTTTTTCTAGAAATTGAGCGCCAATCTGCACTGCCATGCGTCCAGCCACTTCGCTCATTGGCGCCAATAATGGCAACCCGCCATGGCTTCCCAAAATGGTTTCGTAAGCAATGCCCACTACTTTCTTTTTGAGCAGCGCTTCCGTCAAAGCCGGTTCCGGAGCTAAATGCAAGTACGTATATAAAATCTGTCCTTCATGGAACAAATCATATTCCGCCGGCAAAGGCTCTTTGACTTTTATAATCATTTCGGCACTAGCAAACAATTCCTTGCGATCCGCCACGACAGCGCCACCTGCTTTTTGATATGCTTCATCGCTAAAACCACTGCCTAGGCCCGCCCCTTTTTCCACCAACACTTTGTGTCCAGCTTGCACTAACGCATCTACGCCGGCAGGCGTCAAGCCCACCCGGTTTTCATTATTTTTAATTTCCTTCGCCACTGCAACAATCATCGTAATCCCTCCAAATGAAATTTACGGTTTGTACCGTTGCTTTTTAATAAAGCAATAACCATGCCAAGTCTACTAAGACTATTTTACTGAACTTTTTCCTATCAGTGGAAACTTTTCGCACCATTTATCGGCAACAAAAGTTTCCAACTGGAAACTTTTGTTGCAGGAAATTAATAAATCTTGTGTAATACACTAAATAGAAAGCTTGCTTTAGCCGCTATCTCTTCATAGAAAGGAATTTCTCTCATGCGTTTTCGCCTTCCCAATATTGACCGCGTCGGCTTAGTCATGGATATCTCTCGCATTCTTGCAGAACGACATATCAACATTCTTTCTATGGAAGTCGATCTGCGCGTCATTTTTCTGGAAGTTCAGCCCCTATCCCACCATGCCGCTCGGGAACTAGCTGAATGTCTTTTAACCGTTCCTGGTATTCTTGATGTCGAAATGATCGATCTGATGCCTCACCAAGAACGCTCGCAGCAAATTCAGGCCATGCTGACCTCTGTACAGGACGGCATTATTGCGATTGACCGTCATGGACGCATTACCCAATGCAATCCAGCTGCGGAAAAGTTGCTCCACTGTCCTGTCGACGAAATTCTGGGCAAGTGGCTGGAAGATATTTTTCCGTCTTCTTCCCCCCTGCGTCGCACACTAGAAAGCGGCAAGAGTTATCATAATGAAGAGTTGTTTTTTGAAAAAGTTGCCGGACATTGCCTCGCTACCAGTACTCCACTTTTAGATGCCGCTGGTTTTGTCAGCGGCGCTATGGTTGTACTGCGGGACATTCGAGATGTCCAAGAGCTTGTTCACCGATTGACAGGCCCCTCTCCATTCACCTTCGCAGAAATCATCTTCACCAGTACCGCCATGCAGGAAGTAGTATCCCAAGCCCAAACCTATGCCCGCAGTGATTCCACGGTCTTAATCCGCGGCGAAACTGGCACCGGCAAAGAGCTAATCGCCCGCGCCCTTCATGCCGCATCGCCGCGCAATGCCAAAGCTTTCCTGCCGGTCAACTGCGCAGCCATTCCCGATGCACTCTTGGAAAGTGAACTCTTCGGCTATGAAGAAGGTTCTTTTACAGGTGCCATCAAGGGCGGCAAAGCCGGTCTTTTTGAACTAGCCAATGGAGGCACTTTGTTTTTGGATGAAATCGGCGAAGTTTCTTCGCATCTGCAGGCCAAACTATTGCGCGTACTGCAAGAGCGAAAAGTTCGCCGCTTAGGCAGCACCCGGGAGCAACCCATCAACGTTCGCATCCTAGCCGCTACTAATCGTCCGCTCGAAACTTTGATGGCCCAAGGAACCTTCCGCGAGGATTTGTACTATCGCTTAAATGTCATTCCTCTATTCCTCCCTCCTCTGCGCGAACGTTTAGAAGACATCGCTCCCCTTAGCCGCTTCTTTTTACACCGTTTTGCCACTAAACTCCAAAAAGGCGTGCAGGAAATCAGCAGCACAGCCCTAGAAAAACTCAAACACTATCATTGGCCCGGTAATATACGCGAATTGGAGAATATCATGGAGCGAGCCTGCAACATTGTCAACGGGCCGGTGCTCTTAAGTGAACATATCTTTTTGCCCTCTACCGCTGCTTTGCCTAGTAATCATTTGATAGTTCCTGCAAAAAAAGTACAGTCCTTGGCCGTGTCCATGCAAGAAGTGGAAAAACAAATTCTTTCTGAGGCAATGAGCGAATATCGTAGCGCCCGTCAACTAGGCCTCGCTTTAGGGTTGTCCCATACTGCGATTCTAAAAAAGCTTCGTAAATACGGCCTCTCCTCAACAGAAAGATCCCATTGAAAATAAAAAATTCAGCACTTCACAAAGATTAACTTAGACGCAGCCTCTGATAATCAGAAAGTCCCGGATTTGGCTATAAGCCACCTCCGGGACTTTCTATCACTATTAATACCCGCAATTCACGGTCCATGTTCCCGGATTTTCCGGATCATAAGGTTCTGCAAGCTGCTTAGTGGCATCAATCAAAGCATCTTCCATAGTTGCGAACCACTCATTAGGGCTGACATACGGATAGGCCGCGCCAGCCGGTTGATAAAAATGGCTTGTACGATGTCCCAGTCTGCCATCGCCTGCTTCGACAACTTTAATACCGATGCACTGACCGCCGATAAACACGCCCCATTCGCCTACCACCCGGCACATGGACTCAATCTTGCCCTCACTGGATAAAGCGATTGCATCTTCCCATTTCATACTGTCTCGTCCTCCTTGTATAGACTTTATTCAAGGATAGTTTTCTGTTTATTTCGTCTTCTCGATGTCACTTTCCTGCTTTTAGCAACGCTTTATTGAAAAAATCATTGTCTTATCATCTTTTCATAGGCAAAGCAGAATGGAAGTGATATGATAGAAAAAAAAGAAAGGAGCGGATTCCGTGTTGCGGTCCTTTTACATTCTTTTGTATCGCATTATTGCCTTAATCGGTTCCGGCCTGATTATTGGCGGCAACGAATTGATTTTGGTCCTGGATGAGCTTTTGATGCGTCTAGCGACGTCTCCCACGCCGCGAACCGTACTAGTTTGTTTGTCTTGCTGGGCCTTATATAAAGCCTTCTGCCGCATCCCTCACCTTATACGCTCCCTGCCGGAGCGCATCTCCATCCGTTTGGAGTCATGGTGACTTCCTTACATTAAAAACAGCTAAAGCAAGTGTGTTTGCAGAAACTTTCCCGCAAACATCCTAGCTTTAGCTGTTTTTTTATTTGACCCTATACTCCGCTGCCTCCCCACTCTACTCTTTATACGCTTGTTTAAAATCTGATTTTTTCCAGATCACAATTTTTTTAACAGTTCTGCTTTAACCCTCCCCAACACTTCTAGCCAATCTCCCGGCTGCTGCTGGCGAAACAAGCGCATCGTCGGATACCACGGGGTATCCTCTCGTTTCAATTGCCAGCGCCATTCTGCAATGTGCGGGATCAAAACCCAGGTCTCTTTTCCCATGGCTCCTGCCAAGTGTGCTACTGCCGTATCGGCTGCAAGGACCAAATCTAAATTAGTAATCAACGCTGCGGTTTCCGTAAAATCAGTTAGTTCCGCAGAAACATCCCACACGGGAGATACTGTTTGCTGCACCTCTTGGGCTCGCGTTCCCGCTTGCAAGCTAACCCAAGCAATATCCTGCAACGCAAACAATTCTTGAAAAGCTTGAATCGCCACCGAACGGTTGGCGTCATTTTTATGTTTAGGGTTTCCGGCCCAAACTACGCCTACGCGCAGCTTCTTCCCCTCTGTTGCATGGGCCAGTCGATCTCTCCATGCAGTTGATCTTTCTTTTGACGCATATAAATAAGGAACTTGTGCAGGGATGGTCTCTTCTTTCGTATGAAACCAATAGGGCAAACTCATTAAGGCACAGGCTACATCATATTCTCCGTCCGGCACACGGTTGCCGCCAACCACACGCATCGCAAAGGAATTCGTCATCAGGCTCTCTACTGGAGTATCCACCCACAAGATTGTCTCCTTTGCCATCGCTGCAACCATAGGAGCATACCGGGAAAATTGAATAATGTCGCCATACCCTTGTTCGCGAAACAATAATATCTTCTTCCCAGTCAAGTCTTCTCCTTGCCATAAAGGAATAGGCGGTTGAAAGTTGCCAAACAAAGGCCAGCGAAGCTCATACTTTTCCCAGGCCCTTTCATACTGTCCCAGCGAAAAATAAATCAACCCCAGTGCATAAGCCGCTTCCTGATACTCCGGCTGAAGCGCCAAGGCTTTTTCATGTGCTGCAATCGCTTCTTCCAAGCGACCCAAATCCTGCACAAAATTTCCCAAATGGTAGTAAAACAAAGCATGCTCCGGTTTCACCGCAATGCCCTGCCGCAGACACGCTTCAGCCTCTTCCAATCTTCCAGCATCTTTCAGCAGCAAAAAAAGATTATTATAGGCACCTTCGTGTTCCCGCCTTAATTCGATCGCTTTGCGAAAATGAACCTCTGCTTTCGTGAGTTCTTGCAAGTCCTTTAAAACAAGCCCCAGGTTATTATGCGCTTCCCCATAATTAGGTTGAATTTCTAAAGCCCGCCGAAACCACTCGCAGGCTTCTTCTGGTTTATCGCTGTCTTTCAACGCCAACCCCAGATTGTTGCACGCTTGCACATATTCCGGCTGCAAGTCAATGGCCTTCCGAAACCAATGAACTGCCTCTGCTAATAAGTGAGACTTAAATTTTAACACCCCGTAATTATTGCAAAGTTCTGCACTATCTGGCGTTAGTTCCAAGGCTACCAAAAAGCAGGACTCCGCCTCAAGCAGTTGACCCGCCTCGTTCAGAATCAGCCCCAAATTATTATAGCTCTCCGCATGATTCGGCTGCAACGTCAGCACCTTGCGCAAACAAGCCTCTGCCCCATCCAACCGTCCCATGCCTTTTAGGCACAAGCCCAAGTAAAAATAGGCTTCCCAAAAATCAGGCTTCAACGACGTAGCGCGGAACAGCGCTGCCACTGCTTTTTCTAACTCCCCCGCCTCAGCTAGCGCTACACCCAAAAGCCAATATGGTTGAACATCTTCGGGATTTTTCTCCGCCGCTTGCTCAAACAATACAGCCGCTTCCAGGTATTTCCCCTCTAATGCTAGCTTTTTTCCCTGCTCAACATACGAACTTTCTGCCATTTCTATGTCCGCCCTTCTCCTGAGCTCACTAGTTCCGTCAAGTCATTAGTAACCCGCTGCAGCACTTCTGACCAATCACCTTGAACTATTTGGCGAAATAAGCGCATGGTAGGATACCAAAAACAATCTTCCCTCTTTAGCTCCCAGCGCCATTCGGGCCGGTACGGTAAAAGCAGCCATGTCGGTTTCCCCATAGCTCCGGCCAAATGCGCTACCGCCGTATCCACGGCGATGACTACATCCAAATTATCGATAACTCCAGCCGTTTCGGCAAAATCAGTCAACTCTCCCGCCGTATCGAACAGACTCTCAACTTCAGCTGCTTCTTGAAAACATTTTTGTTCCTCGCCAACTTGCAAATTCACCCACAGCACGCCAGGAATCGCAAACAACCGCCGAAATTCTTCAAAAGAGCAGGAACGATTTTCATCATTCGAATGCTCCGGATTTCCAGCCCAGACTACGCCGACTTTAAGACGTCCCTTGGCAGCAGACTCTAGTTTTTCACGCCAAATTTCTTTGTTTTCTTGGGCCGCCCAAAGATACGGAACTTCCGCCTCCAAGGAGGTGAGTTTCGCAGGCAAACTAAAAATGGAGCAAGCAAAATCAAACTGCGTTACGTCTAACTCGCGATTGCTGGTACAAACCCGATACTCCGGCTCCATTTCCTGGAGCAGTCTTGCCAGCGGTTCTTGAATCCAGACGGTTACGTGCTTCGCCATAGCTACAATTTGCGACACATAACGAAGGCAGTGCAGCATATCTCCAAAGCCTTGCTCGTAAAAGAGAAGGACATTGCGTCCCTCTAAGCTTTCCCCCTGCCAGATGGGAATATCCATACGAAAAGATTCTTTCCAATCTAGCCTGGCATCATACCATTTCCAGCCTTTTTCCCGCTGCCCCATGAGCAAGTAGAATATTCCCAAGGAAAATCGCGCTTTCAATAAATCCGGTTCCAATTTCACTGCTTGCAAATAAGCCTTTTCCGCTTCTGCGTATTTTTCTTCGCGCAACAAACAATTCCCCATGTTATGAAAGGCTTCCGCATAGTCCGGCTTTAATTCAATCGCTTTACGATAGCATGCTTCCGCTTCTACTAAGTACTCTTTACGCTTCAAGATAATACCCATGTAATTATACGCTGCCGCACACTCCGGCGCCAACGCAATCAACTGTCCAAAGCAAGCCTGTGCATGATCCCATTCTTCTAAGGCCACCAATAATTCTCCTAAAGGCTGATATAACTCCTGATTATGCGGTTCTTCTTTGACTGCCTGACAGAAATAAATAGCTGCTTCTCGAATCTTACCGCTATGTGCCAGATTCAAGCCTTCCTCTACCGAATGTGTTTTCATTTTACACCATCCATTGATCCAGCCACGCAAAACGCCCGGTGAAATACTCACGATTTCACCAGGCGTTTATTATCCTTGAATATTCCACCGCATAGAGGTGGGAGCCGGACCTTCGTATTGATTTGTGGCAACCTGTCCTTTTTTAAGCTGCATCAATTTCAAAGACTGTACCCGTTTGGCACGTTCCGTCTCTTGCATAAGCTCTGCATGCAAGCGTTCCACTTCCGCTTGTTTGGCGCGCACTGCTTCCCGCAAAGCTTGCAAAGAATTGCCGCCAACCTGCCAGGCGTCTTCGCGCCGGCTTTTTCGTTCTTGCCAAACACGCAAATAAGCGTCACGCTCTTCACTCAGGCGGCGCAATCCAGCCCAAAGACGTTTTTCCAGCTTATGCATTTGTCGATTGCTGTTTTCCGCCAAGCTTTCCAAAAGCCGCAACTCTTCCTTGAAAAAAGTCTGGCATTCAGTTTCTGTCAAGGGATGCTCCCTCCCCTATCAACCACTACTGTTATTGCTGAATACTGACATCTGCGTATTCAACTTGTTCAAATACGTTTCCATATTCGTATATTCCGTATAGTAACGCGTTTGCACCAAGCTTAACCGCTTTTCCTCGTTGGTAATGCGTTCTTTCATATCTGTCATCTGGTCAC
Organism: uncultured Anaeromusa sp.; assembly: GCF_963676855.1. NCBI lineage: Bacteria > Bacillati > Bacillota > Negativicutes > Selenomonadales > Sporomusaceae > Anaeromusa > uncultured Anaeromusa sp. The sequence continues at coordinate 1,420,858 of NZ_OY781460.1, read as the reverse complement.
TAAGAGAATTATCCGTCGAACTGGCATCATCCGCCAAACCAGCCTTTTCCACTAATAATCCCTTATTGCCTGCTGAGTCACGACTGGTACCGACATATTTTTGGAATATGTCATAGAATCGCATGCCATAGCCTTCTTCTTTGTATCGAACTGTCTGCTCACTACTACTCAGAGACCGCACCGCCGATGTATTATATGTCGTTGACTTCTGACTAAAAAGATTCATAACTCCTTCTGGATCAGTCTTAATAGCCTCTTTCAAGGTAGACTCATTAATAGTCATCTTACCATAATCGGCATAACTACTGCTTGTTATACCAATCTTTTTAAGCGTCAGCGACACTCCAGGTACACTCGCCATAAAAGCGCCTCGAAGTTCATCCAGAAAACTCTGCAGCATATCATCACGCTGCAGCAAGCCGGTCTTCGCTTTTTTCTCCCATGCCGTAATATCCGAATCCGACATAGAGCTTTTTTGAGCATCTGTCAACGGCTGATAATCGCGGCTATATTTCTCCGTCAGCTTGCCTCGAATCGTATCAATAAGCGTATTATAACCATTTACAAATTTAGTAATCACGTCAAAGGTTGCGTCGGAGTTCTGGGTCACGCCAATCGTGATATCGCTGGTAGTCTTTTTATTCAGCGTATAAGTCACGCCGTCTACGGTTACGATATTGCTGTTGCGTGTCAACGCCTGCCCATCCAGAGTCAATTGGGCATCTTTGCCAGCTGTATTATTACTCAAAAGGGTGCTAATAAACGTACTTGTCCCCGTATCACTGGCCGTTAAAGTTGCCCCTGCCCCCATCGTCTTAGACGTCAGTATCATTTTATCATTGATCGAGTCATAAGACATCGTCACGCCAGCATCACTTTTATTTACCGTACTCATCACTGCGCTGAGTGTATCATCTTTATCAAAAGTAAAGTTTTCGCCATTAATCGTAAATGAAATTTCATCAGAGCTAAAAACAATCGGCGAATTTAAAGACGAATTAATATTGCTCAAAGTCTGGCCAGTAGTAATACGGTTAGCAAGCACGCCAGCAGTAGTAAACCCAAGAAGGTTCTGCGTTTCTACCGAGATATACTGTACACCAGCAGTTGCCGATGTTAAGGTTAAGCAACCCGCATTAGTTCCAACCGTTACTTTGCCGCTACCAACCGCTTTGTCAACAGCCGTCTGCAAAGATGTCTGATCCGTTACGCTCGATAAGTCAACTGAGTATAGCTTCTCATCAACGTACATTTTCCAAGTCGTTCCTGACGTAAAGCCATAGGTTGGCGCAACGCCCCCTTGAACTCCCTTGGAAACAGCCGCCCCGCTGCTTCGCGTACTCGCTGTCGCTAGCTGCGATACAGCCACTGTATGACTGCCCACTTTGGCATCGGCGCCAGCAGAAGCCGTAACATAAGCAGTATCACTGCTTTCTGTATCATATTGTAAAAAATTACCTTGTTTGGTAATACTGCTGGTAGATAACGAATCCAAGTACGACGAGGAAAACGTATTCATCGTCCCCATGGTATTGCGATACGCTTCTTGTCTCCAGGTCAGCAGGTCTTCTTGCTGCTCCATTTTATTGAGTTTGACTTTTTCCGCGTCCATTAGGCCTTTTACGATCGAATCGACGTCAAGGCCAGATGATAAGCCGGTAATGCGCGACGTACCATTAACGGTAGATGTCGTAACACTGCCAGAACTAGTGCTTGCCATAAAGCATTATCCTCCTTAGCGCAAATAATCGACCAAGGAAGCCTTAGTCACCTTAGCCGTTACCGACAACGCCGCTTCATAAACCGATTGCGCCGAGCTGACCTCCACCGAAGCCTTGGCCACATCAATATCTTCATTGTTACTTTGCAATTTAGTAAAAGTAATTTCATTACTTGCAAGGCGGCTGTCGGTAGACTCCACATAGTTCATACGAGCCCCCAACTCCGACTGCGACTTTGTCAGACGATCCAAATCTTTTTCCAATTCATCAAGGCAAGAGCTGACTAACTGACTGCTACTTTGAGTCGACGCAGGCAACGTCTGTACCGACCACACGCCGCCAGAATTAGTGGCAACTTTGTAAGAAGATTCACCGTTTAAACCAAGCAAAATTTTATCAAGAGTATCAAAAAGATTCGTTCCTGCGGACGTATATCCGCCATTGGCCGAATCACCAGACCAGCCAATTACATTTTGACCTTCAATGTTGACCTTCACTTCACTGCCGTTGCTTACGTGATAACTAATATCCTGTGCAGTAGAGCCGGTTTTATACGAAGAAGCAAAACCAAGATCGCTTTGCGAACCAATTTTATAGGAAGTAACAGCGCCTCCTGGCGTTAACGTCAAATATCCGGAACCATTTGTTCCCACAGTAAACGTTCCTGCCCCTGCCGCCGTATCAATGGCTGTTTGCAAGGTCCCTGCATTGGTTACCGTGCTTAGATCCACCGAATATTCGGTACCGTTAGCGGTCAAGTTCCAGGTCCCCTTCTGATTATATACCGGAGCCGACTTAGCTACAGTATCATCGCAAAAGTTCAGAATGTCTGCATTTGGTATCGACGCGGAAACAGGACCTCCAACACTAAGGCTTTGGCCTTTATAAAGAACTTTATCCACAGTAGCCCCACTGCTCAACGTCTCTGTCACCAATTTATACGGAGGCTGATCCGTGTTGTACCCAGCAAAAACATAACGCCCCGCATAGGATGTATTCATCGTATCCACAATGCCTTTGCGAATTTCCTTAATTTCATCAGAAATCGCTGCTTTACTGGATGTAGAATTAGTATCATTAGCCCCATTAGTAACCAACTCTTTTAAACGAGTCATATAGTCAGCAATCCCCTGCATCGCATCATCACTTACTTGCATCCATGAAGTAGCATCAGATGTATTTTTCTGATACTGCTCCACATCGGATACATAGTCCCGATACTTAATAGCGCGCGTGGCTATTACCGGATCATCCGAAGGGACCTGTATCTTAGACTGTGTTGAATATTTCGTTTGCGCATCGCTTAAGCGTTGCAAGTTATTATTCAGATTACGGATGCTGCTATCAAACATCATATTATTGGTAATACGCATCTGGGCCACTCCTTTCCGGCTTGAATTGTTTAATCACCGTTTAACAAACCCAAGGTAGTCGTATAAATATCATCCCAAGTATTTAGCACCTTCGCCGATGATTCATAGGCCTGCTGATACATGGTCAGGTTCGAAGCCTCTTCGTTCGTTGACACGCCGGATACGGACGAACGCCGCGATGCAATGGTAGCAACTGCGGAGCTTAAGTTCGTGGCCATGCGTTTAGCATAAGCGCTGTTAGTGCCCATTGTCGTTACAATGGCGTTAATGGCATCTTCTGGCGTCCCCTTATTTGTCCCCATACAATTAGTTGATTGCAGCAAATCGGCCAAAGACTTGGCATTATTGTTATCACTTTCGCCTGACGTCGTTGTCGGATTCGTGCTAGCCGCCGCAATCTTGGACACATTGCTCTTGATATCGGAGGATATAGAAATATTCGCCGCAGTTAGCTTAGCATATTGTGCATTAAAATCAACGCCGCTAGCCCGAAACGCAGTTGTGCTATTATCGGTAGACGAGGTGAAAAAGCACAAGCCAGTAGAACCATCAGCTCCATATCCTGTTGCATGCCCGCCTGTTTGGCTGGTAGTGCTTGTAGTGCTGCCTTCATTGAAAGAACGTGCAAAAGTCCGTGCAAATACATTCAGTTGTTCCTGATAGTAGGGAACCCCCTGGTATGTCCCTCCTGTACCAGTACCGTCACGTAGTTCCAACTGCGAGCCAAGTGAACCGCCACTAGAAACAAAAGCTTCCCCTGTTTTTTCCCACTGGAGGGTAAACATATTATCCGCCGAAGCTGTACAATTTATCGTATCATAGTAACTTCCATTAACAAGAGTCTGACTGCCAATGCTTACCGACCAGATAGGATTATTCTCGTCACCGCCGCTTTGCACCGTTTTGGTCACCGAAATACCCGCAACAGCCGACAGCTTATCTAAAAGCAAATCACGCTGATCCTGCAGTTCATTCGCCGGCGAACCGCTGGCTTTCGCTTGCGAGATCGTTTGGTTTAAATCCGCCAATTGTTTGGCATAGGAATTAATCTGATCCACACTGGTTTTGACATCTTGGTTAACTCCTTCACGTTGGGCTTGCAAAGACGCCGCCGCATCGTGCAGATACTGGCAAAAGGCGTCGCCATAGGATTCTACAGTTGTGCGCACTGACGGATCAGGCGATGCCTTACTCAAGTTTTCCAAAGCATCATGGAAATTCTTCATAACCGTTGTAAAGCCATTATCCGATGGCTCGCCAAAGACCGATTCAATTTGCGACATGGTATTTGATTTAGTCTGCCATGTCGTCTGCACGGTGTTCTGCGACCAATAGCTCTGATCCAGACGCCAGTTACGCTCCCGCTCAATAGCCGTCACTTCCGAACCGCCGCCAATGATGCCGCTGCCGTTATAGACCGCGGCAGCGCCGGCCGCGGTCTGGGTCACAACCTGCCGCGAATAACCTGTGGTCTTCACGTTGCTTACGTTATTACTGGTAGTAATCAATGCGGCCTGACTGCTGCGCAGGCCGCTATTCGCTATGCTCACTCCAAAAAAAGTTGATGCCATTTGCTAGCCCTCCTATCAGCCGCCTAAATCCGAAATCAATCCCGCCACCAGCGTATCCACCACATTCATAACCCGCGCGCTTGCGCTATAGGCATGCTGATACGTAATCATGGTAGACATCTCGTCATCCAGCGATACGGAGCTAAGACCATTTCGCTGCGTTTGAATCTGCGTCAGCAAACCGCTCTGCGTGCTATAATTCGCAGTCGCCGTATCGCCAGTCGTCCCTAACCAAGAAACAAAAGACGAGTAAAAAGTATCCATATTCATAGAAATACCATCACATTGGTACAATCCACTTTGACTGCTCAAAACACCGATCGCTTTAGAAATGTCATTATTTCCCGCTGTTCCGTCACTATTGGCCTTTATTTTTGTATAGTCCGCTTCATAGGCGGTATTGACTTGCACGTTTTTCAAGCCCATTGTCGCCGTACCGTCAACAGTCGTAAAGAAATCTTGGCCGGCAACATGCGTCGGGTTATAGACATTGTTGACTGCCGCCGCAAACGTAACCAGCAAATCGTTCAACCCGTTGGTCATCGTCGTCAATGCACTTTTATCTGCCGTTGTTGACCAATTGTACGGAGTTGCGGCAATGGAATCCACGCCCGACGAATCTGCTTCGTCCAAATAGCACTTCAATGCGCCACCGGTCAATGATACATCCTCATTTAAATCTTTCCATTGCACTTTGAGCGGATTCGTCGCCGTTCCCAGACCAGTCGCTTCCATTTCTTTCGCTTTATTGCCGCTTACTAAGCTAACGCCATTGACATATACATTCACCATCCCATTGTCCATCTCGGATGTCGTAATGTTTGTCAATGCGCTTACCTTGTCAATTAGCAAATCCCGAGCATCCCGTAAGTCACTGGCTTCCACATTGCGGGTTTCCATTTGCAAAATCTGATCGTTCAACGTGGCAATTTGGCCTGCCAAATTATTTACATCGCCCACGCCGTCCCGTACATTATTGACCATACTTTCGCGGAGAGTCAGCATAGTGGTCGTCATTTCATTGAACGCGCCCAGCATGGCGTCCGCATTTTCCAAAACCGAGCTTTTGCAACTGGCGCTGGTAGGATCTTTCGACAATTCCGTCCAGCTGCTTAGAAACTTGTTCATTGTTTCCTGAAGCCCGTTACTGGTCTTTGCGGACGTTTTGTCGATGGCATTAAATTCATTGATTACTTCCTGCATGCTCGCCAATAGGCTGCTCTTGCCTTGAGCATAACCAGTTTCCGTATTTTGCTCCCGATATTGAATATCTAAAAACTGATTGCGAACGCGCAGTATCGATTGCACGGTAGCGCCAATTCCAGTAGCCGAAGTATCTCCGCTTACATAAAGATCTTGCCCTACCGCCCGTTTGCGAGTATAACCTTCGGTGCTGGTGTTACTGATATTGCTGCTAGTGACGCCCAGCGAACGCTGGGCCGTCGACATGCCGGAATAGGAGACGCTATAGCCGCTCCAGATTGTACTCATCTGCCTGCTCCTTTCCGCTCATTAACGGGACATATTAATCAATGTTTCTAACAGCGTATCTGATGTAGTGATAATTTTGCTGTTTGCCTGATAGGCACGCTGGGTAATCATCATTTCGCTGAACTCACTCGCCAAGTCCACATTAGACATTTCCAAAGCGCCAGTAGTCAAGCCGCCGGCTCCGTTACTGCCCACTTCGACGGCGCCAGTATAAGAACCTGAGTTAACAGTCGTCACATAGAGATTATCACCGATCTTCTCCAAGCCCTGCGGATTGGTAAACACCGCCAAGCCCAAATTTCCCAAGGGCTGTTTTTGCCCATTGCTATAGCTGCCCATGATAATCCCGTCAGTGCCAATGCTGAAATCTTGCAGCGTACCGCCAGTATATCCGTCAATGCTGGCCACCGTCACGCTGCTGGTGCCTTTACTTGTGGCAAACTGGGCAATCCCGGAAAAGTCGATTTTGGCATTAATCGGATCCGAGCCATTCGTGGTTAACACCCCAATACCACCGGAGCCGCCGCTTGCGACAGTACCGTCCGCATTGAAGGTAAGTGTCCCGCTTCCAATTACACTAATGCTGGTGTCAGTAGAACTTGCCGTCCAATTCCAAGTGTTTGTTGCTGATTTAGTAAAAGCAACCTTCACTTCATGGGCCGTACCCAGCGAATCGTACATCGTCACCGTCGTTGTAGCACCGGTCGTAGCCGTATCCAAGTTTCCGGACAATTTGGCAGCAGTTGTTGCTTCCGGCGAGAGAACCTGCTTATTCACAACTGTAGTTGTAGTGCTGGCACCAATAGCAACATTACCATCGGCCAAGCCGTACTTCGTTGTCACAGCACCAGCCGTCGTGTTAGTGTTGAAGCTCGAAAGGCTAATCGGTATCGTAGATGTGCCAACCGTCAAAGTCCCAGTTGATGTGCTCGCCGCTGTGCCAGAGGTAATCATATTGCCACTAGCATCAAAATTTAAAACTCCGCTTGGCGCAGGAGTCGATCCAGCGGTGGTTGTCCAGTCCCAGCTGGTAGACGCTCCCGCATTAGCAGCCGTTTTTGTCAATTGCACAGTAACCGTTGTGCTTGAAATAACCGGCGGAGTCGCCCCGTTTGATGTATAAACTACTACATCTTGCGTAATCGTCGCTCCTACTGCTGCTGCTGAATCAATACTCCCGCGCACAACAGCCCCAGTGCTGGCCTTACCGTCTACAGCATTTTTTTCTACCGTCCGAGTTGCCGTATCAAAGACATTAATCGCCGCGACATCGGATTGCGTGCTATACGTAACATCACCATTAGCATCAATCGTGTAATTATTCCAGCCGCAAACTTTCATACCATTTACTACAAGATTCCCCTCTACATCAACGCCAAAATTTCCAGCCCTGGTAAATTGATACTTGCCAGTGCCGCCGCCTTGAACAATAAACATTCCTGCGCCGCTCAATGCAGCATCTGTGTCATTCCCGGTGTATTGGGCACTACCTACGCCCATGTTCGTAGTTATCGAAGCTACCTGCGCACCTAAACCAATTTGTTTGGAGTTCGTGCCTCCACGATTTCCCCTGGCAGCACTGGCGGAACTAACTGTTTGGCTCAGCAGATCACTAAAACCAACGCTTTGGCCTTTGTAACCCAAGGTATTGATATTGGCAACGTTGTTGCCGATTACATTCAGTTTCGTCTGCTGCGACTTCAAACCAGATACAGCAGAGTACATGGACATCATCATAATGAATTCCTCCCACTCTCAAATAAAAATAGAAAGCTATTTCATCCGTCACTCCGAAATAGCAGCAGCTTCTCTCACGAGTCCAGCCGCCTCGTTGCTTCAGGTTGTAGGCGTTGTCGTAGTTGTAGGTGTTTCCACCTTCGTAATCGAAGAAATCTTAATTTTATTACCATCCACCATTACATACACATCATTGCCGTTAGTCACAACCGACTTAGCAATGCCTGTCCCACTTATGGACTTGCCAGTCGAATCCGTCGCCGAATAGGAAACTTGCATGCCAATCAACGAATAGCCCTGGAATTTACTCATGCTCCCATTCAAAGACGACATTTGCTGCAGACTGTTAAACTGCGCCAATTGGGCCACATACTCGGTATTGCTGACCGGTTCTGTCGGGTCTTGATTTTGGAGTTCCGACGCCAGGATTTTCAAAAAGGAATCTACCGTACTTAGGCTGTCCGTACCTCCTGCCGAGGATCCACTATCCACGCTTGTTGGTTTTTTCCAATAATCTGTAGTTGTCCCTGTTACGCTTGTACTCATCTTTTTTCCTCCTATTTTCTACGCGCGTCCCTACGCATTTTTTCCGCTGTCCATGCCTATTTGTATTATCGAACAGAATCGAAAAAAACTAAAGCCAAGTAAGCTATGTTCCCTATCTATACGCCAAAAACCTGCTTTATTTTACCGTGAACAAACTAAGTTGTGGAGAAAAAGGACTACCGTCTCAAACATGTAGTCCTTTCCTACAGCATCATGCGTTGACACGATACCCATAACCATATAAGGTTTGCACGCGCAATCCTTGCAGTTTTTTCCGCGTTCTCCGCACTAAATCATCCACAACTCGGTCCGAACCAAAGTAGCTATCTCCCCAAACATGGCGCAAAATTTGTTCCCGCGACAAAGCCGTCCCTTTATGCCTTGCAAAGCAATCCAACAACGCAAATTCTTTGTTTGTCAAATATACGGCGCCCAACTCACCAATGACACTGCGTTCTTCATAGCAAAGTCGGTATGTTTGCAATGTCCGCTCCAAAGCCTTACTGCTACCGGAAATCGCCGGTTTAGCCGCGGCCAAAACACGCCGCAGACGCAACACCAATTCTTTTGGGGAAAACGGTTTAAGCACCAAGTCTTGACACCCCAGCTCCAATGCAGTGACACGGTCTAGAATACGCTCCTTCGCCATAGTCAAGACAATCGGCGCCGCTTCATCGGCCCGGCGCAATTCGCGCATCAAGCGAAAGCCGTCTGCACTATCTCCGTCAATTACCCAGACATCTGGCTTTTCGCCCTGCATCCACGCCTCTTTTTCTTCCATAGGGCAGCACTGTACTTGCCAGCCTTCTTGTTCCAAACAATATGCTACCACTTGACTATAGGCCGCATCTTCATCCAATAAATTAATTTTAGGCTCTCCTACGGCTGTTGGCGCTTGCCACCAACCACCAGCCAGTCCTTCATTTATCTGTATTGACATTTCCACAATTATCCCCCCATGTTCTCACTAAGCAAAGCAGGTAGACACACCAAAAACTCAGCGCCTTCTCCTACTTGGCTGCTCACACTTATCTTGCCGCCATGGTTTTCTACAATGCTTTTGACGATCGCCAAGCCCAAACCGCCCTTGCCGCGCGAATGCGACGGATCGCCTTGATAAAAGCGTTGGAAAATATGCGGCAAGTTCTCGGCACAAATCCCTTCCCCGGTGTCTGCTACCGCTAAGCTAATCTTGCCATCTTGACGATTCATACTAAGCTCAATGCGGCCACCTTCTTGCGTATGCCGCAAGGCATTGTTCAGTAAATTTTCCGCTACCTGGCGCATTCTTGTTTCATCGCCATCCAACCAAATATCTTCCTCGCAATAAAGGCGCAGCTCCACGTTTTTTCCCCGCGCCAGCGGGCGAAAAGCGGCCACTAATCCTGCAATTGTTTCTGATAATAAAAAAGGCCTGCAGTTCAGCACTTTTTGTTTCGCATCGCTGCGCGCCAAAAAAAGCAGCCCATCCACCAAATCGCTCATGTGGTGAATTTCTTCTTCCATATTTTCCAACCAACGCTGCCGCCCATATCGCTGCGAACCTGGTTCGTCTCTCAGCAAACTCAAGTTCGTCAGAATTACAGTCAGCGGTGTCCGCAACTCATGAGAAGCATCCGCCAAGAAATCGCGTTGCTGCTCCCAAGCTTTGCGCACCGGTTCTACTGCCTGCCGCCCCCAGTATACGTTCCCAAATAAAGATAACGCCAGACAAGCAAGACCTGTCCCCAATAAAGCCAGCATCAGATTCTGCAGTATTTCATTATCATGTTCAAAGTTCTGCACCATCACAATGTAGCCGGAATGGTCGTCTAGGTCTTTGCGAAAAAAGAAGTATTCTGTCCCCTTCCATTCCACAAAACCTTGACCTGCCTTTTGCACCACCGCCAGCGTAGTTATTTCCTCTACATTTGGTATGGCTCTCGCCCAAGGATCCATGGACGGCCCTGCCAAACTGCCTTTTATATCCACTACGCCCAGATACAGTTCCATCGGCCTCGGAGGCGGAGGCGGTTGCTCGCCGCCATGCATCTGCGCTGGTAAACGTCCACGTTCTGCATCCTCAACCATGCGTTCTGCAAAGAAAGCAGCTTTCTCCGTAAGGTGCGTCCGCAAAAACCAATAGCTGCCCAACGCCAGCACTGAAAACACACACGCAATGACCACTAAATTGATAAAAACAAACTGCGCATGAAGCTTACGAAACATGCTCTTCTCCATTCTGCCAATAATAGCCTACTCCTCGCACCGTACGAATACGCCAAGTGTTCAGCTTTTTTCGCAAATAATGGACGTAAAGCTCCACATTAGATACCTCTGCTTCAGAACAATACCCCCATACTCGTTCAAATAATCGTTCCTTACTGATAACTTTATCATGATTCAGCATAAGCATCTCCAATAGTTGTGTCTCTTTAACGCTTAAGCGGATAGTTTCCGTATCTGTTGTCACCTCGCCCTTTAAGGGGTCTAAGGTGTATTCATTGACCGCAATCGTATTTCCCAAAAAATTTTTACCCTTTCTTCTCCACAACGCTCTGAGACGGGCCAAAAGCTCGTCTGTAGAAAAAGGCTTCACCAAATAATCATCCGCACCGGCATCTAAGCCAGCAACTCGATCTTCCAGCGAGTCTCTCGCCGTCAAAAACAAAACCGGCACATCCATGCCGTTTTTGCGCAATTCTTTCACAATATTCAGACCATTCTTCCCGGGAAGCATCCAGTCTAACACCAAAAGGTCATATACATCGCTAGATGCCAAATCCATAGCATTGTCCCCATCCATCGCCGTATCTACAGCATAGCCATTTCGCTTCAATAAATATTCCAACGCTTCCAAGAGTTTAGGTTCATCTTCTACAAGCAGCAGTCTCATACTTCTCCCATTCTTTCTACGAAAACATGCTCCTTGCCTTCGTACACAGCCGCTTCCCTGCAGCTGCCTTCTTAATTCATATGAAAAATACCACGCCTTATGCACCCTGTCAATCAAGCTTCCCGATCTAGGGGCGATGGCCCGCACGGCAATCACCCCCACGGGATCAAATTCAAGCTTGAATATCGACTTTGGTGGCAGAAACCGTCCCCGCAGCAGAAGCTCCTGTTCCGCCCCCCGACGCAGCCGGTGCACTTGCCGGAGCACCACCTTTCGGACTACCACTAGCATTGCTTGAGCTGCTGCTGTTTTCCGCATCAGAAATCTCCGAATTGACTTCTTGGAGTTGGGACTGCAGTTGCTGCAATTGCTGCTGTAACGCCTGATTGTCTTTGTCGTTTTTAATGCGTTCCTTCAGATTTTCAATTTGCTTTTCAATCTGCGCTTGTTGCTGTTTCAGCTTTTCCAGCGTAGAGTCCGAACTACTAGAAGAACTTGAAGTGCTTGAAGTGCTTGAAGTGCTAGAAGTGCTTTTGCTAAGTGTTTGTTGCATACTGCTTGCTGCACTACTTACAGAACCGATTTGCATTTTCATGCCCCCTTAATTGAATTGATAACTTACCCATTCTTATTATGCCTTGATTTCCTTGGATTTTTCTTGGATTTGCGTTTTTTTCCATCACACTATGTTTTTTTACAAAAAAGCAACAAGCAGCCTCTGTGGCTGCCTGTTGCTTTTGCGATATATTCCGCCTATTATTGTGGACAAGCGCATGCTTACGTTCCCTGTTTCTGACGGTTTGGCTTATTTCACAACCATCGCCGACAAGTCCGTAGCCGCTCCAGCTACTTCGTCCGAAGCCTTTTCGATCTCGTGCGAGGTTTCCACCAAGCTGGCTACTGCCGTATTGATATGTTCCACTTGTTTATAATTGTTAGCAATGGATTCCATAATATGCGTCATCCGCCCGGACGTCTCATTAACTGCCGTGCCCACACGATTCATAGTTTCCGCCTGTTGGGCCATGCTGGAAACCACTTCCCCTGTGGAAGCATTATTGCGCTGAATCAGCTCAACAATTTCGTTAGCCGCCGAACGGCTTTGTTCCGCCAGTTTACGCACTTCCTCCGCCACCACAGCAAACCCACGCCCAGCTTCGCCAGCACGAGCTGCTTCAATGGCCGCATTCAGCGCCAATAAATTGGTCTGGCCTGCTATGCCGGTAATGGTTTCTACAATGTTCCCCACCGCTTCCGAAGTAGCTTCCAAGGATGCCACTTTCTCTTGCGCTCCCTGGTTAGAGGCTACCATGGCCTCCACCTGAGTCAAGGTCTCCCTAGACAACCGTTCGCCTTCACCAGCACTGGCGCGCGCTTCTTCCGCCGCATTTTTCGCTCGTTCAGAGGCATCCTTGATTTGTACGGATGCATGGGCCATTTGCGAAGCCGATGCCGTTGTTTCCTCCGCCGTCGCCGCCAACGTCTGACTGGAGTCCTGCACCTTTCTGACTAATGCAGTTTGTTCTTCCATCAACGCTTCTAATTCTTCCTTTTGGTCCAATTCCTTCGCAAAGGATTCAATAAAGGACTGATTTACTTCAGCCTCAATCAACTGCATAATCTGATCAAACGCCTGCAGCACCAAAGTCAGCTTCGTTGCATCTCTTCCATATGCGCGCACGATATGCGGCACCAACACATGGCGCAGTGCGCCACACGCTAAAATAAACCAATCCGCTGGCAATTTAATGCGATTATGTACTTCCCCGACACGATGCATATTAGCCATATACTCCGGCGTAATATTCGTAACATACAGCTTTTGCAATAGCTGCTTCAAAGTTATCTTCAGGCGTTCCACAGTAGACTGCCTTTTTATAAACGCTTCCACTTCCGGTACATCCGTCAACCGTCGATAAAACTCAGTGGCAATCGCTTCTAGATTCCCTTCTATAATCGGCTTCAAGCAAGCCAAATGCCCCAAAGTCGCTTCATCTAACGCTAAGAATTTCTTGGCTACCTGATTATTAACGGAATATTTCCCCGGCGCTACAGCGCCTCCTATTTCTTTTTTTCCTCTGCCAAACATCCCTACGTCCTCCTCTTGCCTTCATAGCCTAAGAAAACTGCCTTCTTGGCAGTCACCCAAGCACTTCTAAATTGTACTTATTCCCATTTCGCTTTCAAAAGCCAATTTCCTTTCCGTTTTATTATTTTATTGTAAAACTTCTTCAAACGCAGCCACCAGACGTGCATCAAACTGGCCTCCGGCGCCTCGCCGCAGCTCTGCCAACGCCTCTTCTTTAGGCATGGCTTTACGATAGGGCCGGTCATTCGTCATAGCATCATACGCATCAACTATCGACAAGATACGGCAGGCCAAGGGAATATCCTCGCCCGCCAGACCCAGCGGATACCCCTGACCATTCCACCATTCATGGTGATGCAAAATAAAACTGGCAATGGGCTGCAACGTCGGCGTCGCCTGTGCAATACGATACCCTACTTCACTATGTTTGCGCATTTCTTCCCATTCCTCCGGTTCCAGGCGTCCCGGTTTATTTAAAATCCGATCGGGAACGCCGATTTTCCCAACATCATGGAATTCCGCCAACAAACGCAAATCCCCCAACGACTCCAGCGGACTTTCAATATACCGCGCTACCGCTACAGCCAACTCGCCCAAACGGCTGGCATGCCCTTCGGTAATATGATCTCGCGCCGCCAAAGCCTCGCGCAACGACTGCACCACTTCATTGCAACGGCTGTGTTGCCGAAACAGTTTTTCTCCATACATCATGCGATCTGCACTCCGAATAAGTTCTACTTCCTTTTCTTGCTCACCCCAAGCAAAACCTACAGAAACGCTAAAAGGAATGCCGCCTTCCAACGTCACAAATCCCAGCCGTTTCCGCAGCCTTTCCGCATAGCTGTGCAATTGTTCTTCCGCAGCACCTTGCATAACAAAAATAAATTCGTCTCCTCCAACACGATACAGCTCGCCTTGATCTTGCACCACGTTTTTCACATTTCGCACCATTTCGCGCAAAAGCTGATCGCCCTTATCATGACCCAACGCATCATTGACCAATTTCAAGCCGTCAATATCAAGGAGAATCAAACCTATTGGCAACGCCGTTCCCCCAGCATTCCGCTTTTGCAAATCCGCTTCATAAGCCAGACGGTTACGAGCGCCAGTCAAGCCATCATGCCACCCTAAGTACTGCATTTGCTGATGATTGTCCCAAAGCTGCCGCAGCATTTGCTGCAATTTCCGGGTCAAGATAGCGATCTCATCATTTCCGTTCGCCGACAAGGGAGAAAACTCTTTAGAAAAGTCTTGGATGGTTTCTAAATAACGGGTCAGTTTTGTTACCCGGCGCAAGACCAGCCATTCCATCAGAAAATAAGTTCCTACACCGCCAAGGACCATTATCGCCGCCAATACCGCAACTAGCTTCCAAAATATGACCAAGCTTTCTCGATAATAATGCCGGTCTTCTTCTAGGTGCAGTTGCAAATAGCCATCTTCTGAAACATCCGCCAAATCGGCTTCTGCGTAATTTTTCTCCTCGTCGTTTCAAATACGAAAAGGAACGTTTTGATGTCCCTGATCATCCAGCCAGGCCGTCGCTCCGCCGCCTTCCGCCACGCTCCACGAAACCTGACCATCAACCGCCCACCGAATGGGATCTCCCTGAAAACCCCCCAGATACCGCCCCGTAAATAACCATCCATCGCCCTGCGCGGTTTTCTTGGAATTCATAACACGCTGTACAGAGAAAAGAAGCGGCCCTTGGGGCAAGCGTAATACACCAGAAAGCACGTTTTGCTGTCGAAGCGCGGCCTGCGCAAGAACACGTTGTACAACCTCTTGTTCCCGCACCGCTGCCGGCCAAAACATTTCCCGATTTCCATCATAAGTACGCAAAAACAAAAGCGTTCCTTCTTTATTGCTTAGAGCCATCCAATTCAATTTTTGTTGCTGAAAGACCGACTTGTTCAAGTAAGTCTCTTCAAATTTATTATTACCTCCTTGCACGTATGCATACATTTCGTCCCACGCCGCCCAGTCTGCGGCAAAATCAGACACGACGTCTACTTCATAAGCCACGGCACGTACCATACGCTGTGCATCCCTAGTAAAAGCTTGACGCTCCACATTTTCCATATGAATGCCGAAAAACAACCGCACTAAAACCACTACCGTTAACAACCCAACAAAGGCAAAGCCGGCACAAATTAAAAACGTTTTTTGGCGGATTGACACAGCACCAACTCCAATGAAAAAAGATTCTTGCAAAAATTACGTATTTTTTATACTATTCATCATAGCAAAAGAAAATTCCTTTCAATCCCTTCGTTCAATGTAATTTCGCACGGCTTTTTAGGTTAAAAAAGAGGCTATGATCCCATCTACAAGGATCATAGCCTCTTTCATTTTATTGATTGTATGATTACAAAATCAAACTATTTCTTTCGGTTTGGCATTCCAAACCAACAAAGCCAGCAGCGCCGAAAGCACAGCCGCACCAACCCAGAAATAAGCAGCATAGGTGAAGTCATATATTTTTTGGCCCTCAACAATGGTCATATGCGCATTGATAAAATAACCACTGACGGCTTCTTGGAGCGCTGCACCAGCATAGCTCAGAAGACCGATCATACCCATAGCAGCGCCAGTCGCACGTTTCGGCACAATATCAACTGCCATCAGGCCGCCCAGGTAGCATACCAAGGCACCCATAACCCAGCCATAAACCGACAAGCTGATCATATCCATAGTAAAGCTCTGCGGCGCCCACAGGAACGCAGCAACGGAACCAGCATATAACACACCGTAAATCAGGCAAGGCATGTTACGTTTATGATTGAAAAATTTATCCGAGAAGAGACCACAAGTCATGGCGCCAAGAATACCGGCAATCTGCATGCCACCAAGCACGCCTGCAGCGCCTACAGTCGAATAACCTTTAGCCGCAGTCAGGTAAACAACACCCCAGCTCTCAATAGCGTAGCGAGTAATGTAGCAACAAAGACTGGACATCCCGAGAATCCAAACGGCCGGATTTTTAACAACTTCCCATTGCAACTGCGCAACCGTCTTATCCGTTTTAATAGCCGTCGGCTGCACTTCGCCCTTGTACACTTCCGCATTCGGCAAACCATTGGTTTCCGGACGGTCATGCATGAAGAAGAAGATCGCCACTGAACCTATAGCACAAACAATACCAGGAACGATGAAGCCCATCTGCCAGCTATAAGAAGTAACCAATACAGCGGTTACCAAGTACGTAAAGGCCGCACCCAAATTATGGCTAGTAAACCAAATGCCATAGTATGTGCCGCGCTCTTTGTTGGTAAACCATTGATTCAGGGCCACAATGCAAGGACCTGCACCAAAAGACTGGAACCAACCATTAATACCCCATAAAACAACCAAGGGCATAAATTCATTACAAAAACCCATCAGGGTACTGGCAATCGAAGAAATTAAAAGTCCGAAAGCAAAAAATCGTTTATTATTAACCCTATCTGCCAAAAAGCTGTTGGTGAATTTTCCAATACCATACGTAATAAAGAATACCGAACCCATAAGTCCCAATTGCTGTGCATTCAAAATGCCCATAGACATCAGGGGTTTTTTGATAACCGAGAAATTAAGACGCAGTACATAGAACAATGCGTAACCAATGGTAATAGAACCAAATACTTGCCACCGGAATAAATTAAACTTGGATTTGATCTCTTTATCATCTGTCAGCGGAGTTGCATTCGCTCCAGATTTAAAAAAGTTCCAAAGAGCTCCCATAATCAAATCTACCTCACTTCTCTAAATTTTGATTGTTTCCGATAAACCGTACACATCAAAAATGATAAACGATTAGGTCCTCCTTCCTTTTTTTATTTCTGCTTATCTCCTTCTGAATTGTCACACAATATCACTTCTTTGACTATCAGAAAAGAAATGATAAATGCGTAGGAAAAAATCCTATATGTTATTCATTCGCGTAGAAAACACGAAAAAGGCTTTGCGGGCGTTGCCGCAAAGCCTTGATTTTACTTTGTTTCCTCGCAATAGAGGCTAATGTTACCGATGTATTTTTCCGAGGGGCTCTTGCCCCGCTTTTCGCTTCTCAACTTCTTCCATTAGCTTCCTCTGTTTTTCAGCGAACGAGCCTTATTTTCGATTGAAATTTTGCCCTGCCTCCAATTTGAATGGTTGCAAATGCCTACCATTTTCATAGGGAAGTTGCGAGTAAATTCCTAGCACTACTGCTAAAAGGACTACTGCTATCGCGTTACTTTTCATAAAAAGCACTTCAGACACAAACGATGTTCTGCTAGATTTAGAGGCTTCTTGCTGTAGTATTTTTTCCAATTGACTGATTTTTTTAGTATCTAACGGATCTCGAGTCTTGGTACTCTCTATTTCATAAACGAGTGATTCCCCACTGGTATACACCACACTACTTTCAACATCTACTCCTGAAGGTTGGTTCGTTAACAAAACCATCGGAGTAATCCAAGATCTTACTTGATTTTCCTCTAGAATTCGAGAAAGAATATATACACTTCGTTTTACTTGTTTAATCGGGTTTTTCATCTTTGCGGTATATACCCCGCCTTTTCTCCCTGTCTTTTTTTGCTCCCAATATTCCGAGTCGGCTTCACCTGATATTTTCCCATTGTGATTTTTAACTTCAACGGCAAAAATCCCATTACTTCCTATTGCCAGCAAATCTATTTCACATTCTTTTCCCTCATACTGCAAATGCAAATTACTAAAAACGCAATAGTCGTTAGGTAACTTTTCAAGATACTTCTTGGCCCCGCTTTCACCTCTAGCCCCCGAAAAGAACTTAAACGTTTTTTGCAAATAAAAGTTAGCAGGAACGGTAAGCAACACCGGAATTAAATGAAAATAGCCGTCAAAGTGAAAGCTATATTTAAAAAAGAAATAGAAATACAAAAGCAGCGGCAAAACGAACAGGCTTGCTAAAAACAAATTAATGATGCCCTTTGATTTCAAATAACTTGGTGAAGTATAAACGCTGGCCATGATACTCTCCTTTGTGTCGATTATTTATATATTATCCATCCAAAAACGATTATCTCGGATAGTACATGTGTTTATTCCAAATTTGTCGCGTGCACAGAGAAAAACGAGCCATTTATCAATGACTCGCTGGTATTGTGTCTTTTTCTCCTGAACACTAAAGCCCGCTTCCGCTTACTTAGCCACCGGCTTCGCAAGCGCCTCTTTACCTTTAGATTCTATTTCCTTCGCTGTATCCCTCGCTTCTTGAGGGACGTCCACCGGACCGATTTGGTTGAATTTCGAATAAGTTACCTGCAAGCTCAAAGTCGCTCTTTGAATAAAATCGCTTATTTCTCCCCGGTCTTTAGCTGGCGCCAGATTCAAAAACAAGCTGGATCCTTTGCGAATCGGGCCAGTAAGATCCATTTCGATTTCTTTTATCATCTTAGTTGCTTTATCGACTTTCACGGTATATTTAATATCCCCAGCCGCCAACAAACCGATCCGCATCAGCGCCGCCGCTTTTTTTAGTTCTTCCCCTTGCTTTGGATCGACCATCTTTTGCGCTTGCTGCTGCATAGCGGCTTCCATCGCATCGCTGAGTTTCATGACATCCATGGTAATTTCCAATGTCTTATAGCTAGGTGTTTCCCTGATTGTTTTTACCAATTTCAGATACTGCATCATATCTTCTTGAGCGGCTGCTCGCTCCGCTTCCGTAGGCACTTTACTCAAAGAAGCCCCTATGGGCACTGTTTTTTTGAGCCATTTATCACCCTGGAGCATATACACTACCAAATTTTCCTGATCCGCTTCCCCGCACTGCTTTACCTCAAACCGCGTTTCTTTATTCAATAGATCATGATATGCAAAGCTGAGGTCCTGTTTGAACTTCAGCGGATTCCCCTGTAAATCTCCACTAGCGGCAAGCTGCAGATCCCCCTTAGGACTATCTCCTTTAGCCGCCATATCATAGTGTACGCTCCGAACAGACGCCATAGTCTTGTATACGTCGCGCAAATAAGCCTTATCCGCTGTATTTTCTTCCGCCAGCACGATCGGGTTGTACAACAATACCAATAGCATGCTCCACAGAACCGCAACTCCCCAGTTTATTTTCCGTAAACGCTTTCTCATCTCGCAGACCTCCATGAATAATTTTTAACTGAATTTATTTACTTGAAAGCTCCTTCCCAATTTTAGACTTTGAACCCGCTACCATGTACATCTATGTTTTATGTTGTTATTTTACACTACTATTGGATAGTATTAAAGAATTTTCACCAAACCCTCTCCTGCCAGCACTTAAGAGCTTGCAATTGCTATTTTGCTTCATGTCTAGCCAAAAGCAATCGCTCATGCATTTATGTAGGCTATAAGACAAAAAGGCTTTGCGGCAAAACCCGCAAAGCCTTTTTATATTGAGCACTACGATTCAGGGCTATGGTCTTGCGCTTTACAGACGGAACTTATCTACCGCTTCCTGCAACTCCTGTGCAAGCTCAGCCAGACTTTGACTCGAAGTAGAAATTTCCATCATCGCCGCTGTCATTTCTTCCGCCGCTGCCGACACATGTTCCGCCTGGTTGGCGGAGTCCTGACTTACCTTCTCAATGTCCACAACGGAAAAAACAATCTTCTCGCTCCCTTTAGCTATTTCGCCAATAGCTGAAGAAATATTCAACATCTGGCCGGATACGTCCTGCGTCATTTGGGAAATATCGTGGAAAGTAAGCCCTGCATCATTCACTACGGTGATACCGACTTGCACCGATCCCGCGGATTCCTCCATGGCCCGGACGGCCCGCTGAATATCTGCTTGGTTTTGTTGAATCAGATCCTTAATTTCTTTAGCTGCAGTCTCCGATTGTTCAGCCAGCTTGCGGACTTCCTCCGCCACCACAGAAAATCCTCGTCCCTGTTCACCAGCTCTGGCAGCTTCAATCGCGGCGTTTAGAGCTAACAAATTGGTCTGCCCAGCAATTTCGGAAATGACGTTGACTATTTCGCCAATATGCCGAGACGATTCCGCCAGCTTTTCTACCGCGCCGCTGACCTCCTTACTCCCTTCGCCGATGCTTCCCATCTGCTGAACTGCACGCTTGATAGCTTGACTTCCCTGCGCAGTGGCCTCTGATGATTTGTCACTTAGCCCAGTAATAGTTTCTGCAGTAACCGCCACTGACTCAGTATGAGAGGAAACTTGCCGCACTACCGTTGAAGCATCATTGACAGCACCTAGCTGCTTCGATGTGCCAGCCGCCACTTCCGTGATCGCCTGGGTAACTTGATGGCTTACTTTCGCCGACTGTTCGGCGCTGGCCGTCAATTCTTCCGAAGACGCGGCCAGCGTTTGCGACAGGTAATGCACATGCTTAACCAACTCTCGCAGATGCAACAGCATTGTATTGAAATTCTGCGCCAGAGTGCCAACCTCATCCGATGAATTCACTTCCACAGACTGGGTCAGATCGCCGTTAGCGACCGTGCTGGCCGCCGCCCCAAGTTGCAACAACGGTCCTGTGATTTTTCGAGCCATCCACAAAGTAGCAAGAAAAGCTAGAATAATAGTGATCAAAATCGTAACCGCTACAGTAACGACCATTTTATTCCGGGAATCGTAGACTTGAGCCATGGATTCGCCAGCGAACAAAACACCAACTGGCTTACCCGCAGGACCTATGATCGGTTCATATGCCGTAAAGTAATCCATACCCAAAATATTTGCTGTACCATCGAATGACCGCCCTTGCCTCAGGACAATATCGGCGATAGCTGGATCTAGTTTGGTTCCAGTCTGACGCTGACCATTTTGGGTGATGGTAGTTGACTCGCGAACATCATCTTTGAAAAGGGTTGCATCAACATTGAACAGTTTTTGGGTTTTGTCGACTACTTCATTTTTTGTCAGAGTCACTCCAGGAGTGATAACCCCCACGATCTGTCCCTGCGCATTTCGGACCGGCGCTCCAGCTCTAGCCGAGAGCTTCACTACTGTTCCCGATTCTATCCCAACCGTCACATTACCTTTCAACGCCGCCTGTACATTGGCCTGCCCAACGACGCTGTCACCTTTTTTCGCCGGTTCGTGAGTCCGAGCGATAACGATCCCTTTTTCATCCGAAATAGTAATGGAATCGACTGGAATATCTTTGATAAGCGGTCCGACTACCGCCAACACTCGATTCGTGTCCTTCGTCTCCACTGCGCTGGCAACTTCGGGATTAGCGGCAATTAGGATCGCCCGCAGCTTCATTTCATGTTTGGCATCACTCAACACATTATGTAGACCGTTTACCCCAGATCGCGCTAGATTTCTGGCCGTAGTATCGGAATAATCCGTAAAGAAATATAGAACTGCACTCATAACAACAACACCGATCACCGCGAGAATCACGGAGATAAAGACAATCAACTTAGTCTTAATGGAACGAAGCATTTTTTCTCCTTTCAATCATAGCCCAGTGCTAATTCAGCGGATGATAACAATAAATGTAATTATATAGCATTCCCTTATGCCGAAAACAGGAATAAAAAGGAAATATAATTTTATTATTCAATCCCTGTACCGAAAACCCTTTATGAAATATGAATTTTACGAACTGTGAAGTCAGCACATTCTATCCTAAAAATAAAACAAAATATAAGCACGCAAAACAAAAAAGCTACCGATTTAATCGATAGCTTCAATCCCTTTAAAATGGCGGAGAGGGTGGGATTCGAACCCACGGTACCTTGCGGTACACTTGATTTCGAGTAGCATTAGGCGATATTTACCTTGTACCAGCGAATATCTTCTAGTCCTTGTTTTCCAAGGGCTCAGGGCACTTCAGTCCTGCGCAAGTGCTGGCAAATATCATTGCGTACCACGGTGTGACAACAAGTTTTCGTCTCATTTGTTGCCAACTTTGTTGCCAACGGTTTGCCAAGCGCTACAGCTCCCCCGCGTCTTCCTGTAATTTAAATTCGCCATTGAAGACTTTCTTTCCTCTTTTCACTTTACCCCTAGCAACTAGATGAACAGCTCCATCACGACATAATCAATGTTTTGCAGCTAGCTTGCCACTAACATAAAGATCTTCATGAATCATCTACTCGCCTTACTTGCTTATCATATATTGTCTATTTCGTCCGTTTCCCACTGGCTTCAATAGCCCGTTATCGAGTAATTGCTTAAGAATCCGGCTAGCCATACTTCTTGAAATGCCTAAGCGCTCCTCTACATCACTGCGCAACAAACTCCCTTTTTCAGCAGCTAAAACAAGTACAGCTCTTTCCGCTTCCGTTGCCTCTGGCAAATACGTCGTGGCATGGTTTCGATTTGGCAAAGTAATCTTAAACGCATTATCCGAGGACTCAATCTTCGGCTGACAAGAACACCCCTCATAGCTTTCGATAATTTTAGGAATCCCTGTTCCATATGCTTCAATTAGTTGCAGCCGATAAAATATCGCCGCCAGTTTTTCATTGCGACACTGAGATACCCCCAGCATAATATCATTCAAAGTGAGGCCTCTCACCAAACCACCAAGAGAAACAAATTCTATACGGTCAGAAAAGATACTAATCAAAGTACTGCTACTAAATGAGTACTCCCGATGAACCAGTGAATTGAGTAGGGCTTCTCTTACAGCTTCCTCTGGATAGTCCCGCTGGTCAATGCGATGCAATCCGGAAAAAGTGGACTTCTTTTTATTGTTCAGATCAATAAAAGCATAGGCTTCGTTCATCTGTTGCAATAAAGAGCCGGAAAACTCTTTGCGATCTTGAAACTGATCTTTCTTAACGCCGGCAAACAACGCCGTTTTAATCGTATGCGTGCACTGATCAGATAATAATAATCCCAAATTGGTATAAACTCCATCGGGTGTCTTTATACCAAGCGATATCATTTGCTGAGCTCCCAGAGCGATACCGCGAGCAATACATTCTTCGGCCATTACCGAAAACGATAAATCCTGGTTTAATGAACGCATCGTTTCAAAACAATCGCCATCACTTTCTTTAATCATGCGCCGAATAGCATCTTCAGAAGCCGGCACCGAAGATGTTCCCTGTCTTATAAAGACACCTTCCGGTCGAATCCCCTTCCCAACAAGATAATATGGCGCATGTGTTCCCTTTTGCACCTGCACTCGGACAATATCTTTTGCATCGATTTTTTCTATCTGGCACTCGACAAACATAGTTGAATCTGGCTTGATGGCATCACGAATCATATTGGTTAGCCGCAGCATATCGCCTTGTGAATCAGTCAAACCGATGACGCGCCCATCATCCGCCACGCCAACATAAAGATTCCCGCCTTCACTGTTGATGAACGCAATCACTTCTTTTTTTATATCGTCTACAACGGTTTCTTTTAATTCAACGGTCTTACTTTCAACAAAACCCATAGCAACCGGCTCCCTCTTTAACATTCGTCCACTTTTCTACCACCATTCTACCACGGTTGAGCAGATTGGTGGTAGATGAAACGGAAATTATTTTTGACGCAATCAATTCATTCCTGCTCTCTATTGGGAAAGACTAGGAAACTGTCAGCTGCGAGATGTTCCAGATTTTAGCAATTCGAAGAATATCACATTAAAAGCAGTCCGATTCTCGACTTAAAGCTGACTTTTTCCAACAAATACGACGCTCCCGCTACCATTACTCACAAAATACAAGGAGGATTATCTATGAGCTTTTACATTTCCATATCCATGATCGAGGCCAGCCTTTGGGGCTTTAACCGTGACGAATATTACCACCAAGGAAAGAACAGCGGCCCAGGATACCGCTATTGGAACCAAGAGCATACAAAGCTGGAATGGGTGCCGCAGGAAGACTTTGAAAAGGTATATTCCGTCAAGTTAGAAAGCAATCAAACCATTACAGACAGCGATGCAGCCAATTTCATTGTTGCCACTCACTATTGGAACGTCAGCGCGAATACGCTGGTTGTCGAAGCGGAATTGATTAACGGCACCTTGCTTTCCGAAACATATTCTTGCCCAAGCTCCTGCGACTTGGATGAGGAAGAAGCAAAGAGGATTTGCATGCGGCAAATCTATGAGAAAATAGAGTTCCTGCTGGCCTTTTTGCTACAATGCGCCAAGCCAGAACAGCGATTTAGGAGAGAGAACGAGAAGGAGTGACGTTGACATGGAATGCCAACCCCAAAGTAAACTGGCTCTTTTTATTGACGCGGAGAACACCAAGCCGGATTTTGAACAGTTGCTTTCTTTCTGCCGCAGCTATGGTGAATTACGAATCGCCCGCATTTACGGCTATCGAGATTTGCTACGACACTCGCGCTGGCAGAAAGAATGCAATCACTTCCAGCTTGAGCCTGTATATGCTAATAAGGGAAGAAAAAACAGCGCCGACATGCTTTTAGCATTAGACGCTGTGGAATTTCTGTATCTTAAGCCTGAAATCACCACGTACATCATCGCCTCCATGGACTATGATTTTTTGCCGCTTGTCCATCGGCTCCGTAAGCATCAAAAGATAACCATAGGCATTTCGACTCGCTATCCGCCGGCATTGTTGCGGAGCGCATTTCATGAGTACCATACTTTGCTGCGCCCGGAGTGGGATGTCTTTGAGTTTTGCGCCCAGCAATTCTACTTGGCCTATTTAGACTGCCAGGTTTATGATGGCTGGGCCTTAGCCGACGAAGTGCTGTTTGCCTTGCCTGAACCAGTGCCGTTTTTACAGCGGTTACATCAAATGGGATTTGATAGCTTTTTTTCGTTCCTGAAGAACTGCCGGTTCTTCTCTATTTTGAAAGAAAAAGTGACTTTGGAAAAGAGTTCCGTAATGTCCTGCTGGATTCGCACTCCATATAAACGCGCTACGGAGCCACTGCCAGAATCAACTCAACGCATTCTACACGAATATGCACAAGCTCACTTCATGCAAAATCTACACTTTGTTGCATCAGGCGTTCCAACATTGCTGCGGTATTTTAAATCAATATCCGCCAATCAAGTTCCGGAATCATAGCATGCTAAATTTAACTGCTTTCTCCCTTATGCCCGCCAACATACCCTGCCCGCTCCAGGTATGTCCCCCCAACCATAGAGCCTGCATAGAATATAACTTTTTTCCCAAATCTATCCCGCAACTGATCTACGGTAGCATCCAAAGAATGCTGCCGCGCGTCGCCATCGAAAAACAGTTCTAGCTGCTCATGCCCCTCTAGCGATATTTTCCCCGCCGCCACATTGACCGAACGCACAGGCTCTCCATGCCAGCGCTTGCAAAATTCCTTCCGTGCCAAGTCGCTGAGTAGGTCTGTCGAATGTTCTGGCCGGACCAGCTTGATACGAGCCATAAAGCCTGGCTGCAGCTCGCGGTCAGAATAACCAATGCCAAGATACATCTCTTGGCATTTTTCATTATGTTTGCGGAGCCGGGCACAGACATCTCCCACCATTTCCTTAATAACAATGAGGATTTCGCTCTGCTCGTAATAGTCCCTCATCAGTATTTGGTTCTTACTGTATGATGTACTTTTCGCCTTGACCTTCTGCGCAATAATGCTGGCATCCAGCCCCCAAGCATGATAATAAAGCTGCAGTCCCATCACGCCCATACTTTTCTGCAGCGCCAGCGGATCAGCGTAGGCCAGTGCTTCTATTGTATAGATGCCCATGCGCTTAAGCCGTTTGTCATAGCCTCTAGAAATTCCCCAAAAGTCGGTCATGGGGTTTATCTTCCACACAGTTTGCGGCACCATCTCATACGTCCACTTTGCGATCCACGGCGGCCGCTTTTTGGCCTCGTTGTCTAAAGCCAACTTGGCAAGCAACGGATTGTCTCCAATTCCGACAGTTACAATTAACCCAAGTTCCTCCCTGACCGTTTGCAATATTTTCAGGGCGATAGTTTCCGCCGGCCCGAACAGGTTAAGCGATGCAGTCACATCCAGAATGGATTCATCAATGCTATAAACATGCAAATCCTCATCAGTCACGAATCGCCGGAAGATGTTTTGGATATCCCGATTGCGCTGCAGGTATAATGCCATGTTTGGCTCTACAACCATGATCGGCGAGCGCTTGGGGATCTCAAACAGACGGCTGCCGGTCTTGATGTTGTACTCCTTTTTCACTCTTGGGCTGCTGGCTAGCACTACCGCACCATTACGGCGCAAGTCAGAAACAACGGCGATATACGCTTCCAGCGGATCAAGGCCACGGCGGACAGCCTCCACGGATGCAAAGAAAGATTTAACGTCTATACAAAGCACGGATCGCCGCGGAAAATGCGAAAAATCAACGAGCCCCATCTTCGTCCCTCAGCTGCTCATTATGCTCAGACAGCAGCATTCCAGCCCATTTCATCATACCTCGGTCCACATAGAATACCTGAGCCATCTGCTGGTAGAAAGGAATCGTCATCAGATCAACAGTATGCTCTTGCATTATCATCACCTCTTGAGATAATAATAACAGAACATTTGTTCGTTGTGAAGATGAAAAAACAGCCCCTGAATTGTAGTTTCAAGAGCTGCCCTCGTTATAAAACTGCCACCACCTACCTTCGTGAGTTTAAACCGCTACCAAAGCTTCCTGGCTATCCGATTCTGCAAAACAGATTCTAACCATCTCTGGAAAGCTCTGAAGAACGTCTGGGCACTCCCATTCTCTCGGAATAGTAACTGGATTGATATCCATCTGAGCCAGCAAACGGCAATTCCTAGAAAATGCATCCTTTGACAAGGATAACCGAAGTGGCGGCCTTTGGTTCTTTATTGTAAGACCACTCTGAGCCAATTGCCTTTTCCCTTCTCTCACAGATCTTGTTTGCGCAATGGCGCTTAGCACATTTAAACATGCTGTCTGCCTACGCACGCTTGCACTCAGCCGCCTCATTTGCGCTTATTATAATTTATCCCCGCGGTCTAAGAAAATCAGACGAAATATTTTCCGATTGGCTTTAGTTATAACAGCAAATTTACGAAAGCAAAAACCCACGAAACTCGCGGGTCCATTGCATTTTCAGATTTGATTGGTGGAGGCGAGCCGTACCGAATCATATGTACAACTTCCTTAGGTCATTATCGAAAAAAAGCCCAAAAAGCACAATTGCAATGGCAGAAAGATAGCCCCTAAAATAGAGCAGGGGCCAACCTACTGAAAAATCCTTTTTCTAGCGTGGAAGTGCAGTCAATACTTTGCAGCAAGATTGAATTTCAGGACAATCTGACTTGAGTCCATGTTCCCAGCATTGAGTAATCAAACCGGGATTGATCTTCTCTAGAAGTGGAAACGTAGCATTAATAATATTTCTAGCAGGAAAGAAATCCACATCACTATTTCGATTATAGTTTATTTCGTATTGATGGATATAAAATTTCTGTAGGCCATAAAGCAAAAGTCGTTCAGACGTATTTGTTGTCTCTCCACTAAGAAAGATAACAATCAAAGCAAATAGCCAACAAGCGTACCCATCAACGATAGACTCATGTTTTTCAAACCTTGAATCAATCAGCAACACAAGTCTATTAAATTCCCTTAAGGCTATTTTCTTATCGCCATCATCTTTGATGCTAAATACGTAATCCACGATAAATGCTACCATTTCATAATCAAGTTTGTAAGTTCTTTGACCTAAGTCGTCGATCAGTGATGGTAATAACTCTATTTTTACACTATCCCTCTCTGCTGCAAAAAGCAACTTCCACAACTGGCCCGCCTTATTCGGCTGATGCATAATAACGCTTTTTATATATGAAATATAGTCATCTTTACAATCATAGTCATTGGCTACTACTTCCGCTATTGCGCGCACAACACAACGCAAGCTATTCTTGGTTCCTATTGCCTCATGCCCAAAGTCATAATCTAAGCTACGAGGAATCCATTGATAATCTAATGGTTGGTTACGACAGAAAGATAGTATGAGAGCAAAGATCACCCCTCTATTGCTTTTATTTCCAACTTCTCCAATCTCAGAGTTCGACAATGTGTCAGATAGAAGTGTTGTCTCGATGGCAGTCAAATAATTTGAAGGAAGCTCATTCGCATCACGGATTATCTCTACAATCTCATCAAAACCAAATGCTTCATTATCCTTACTTTCACTATCCACAAATAGCAGGCGCGTGCTCTCTATTGTTTTAAATGCTGGCGGAACATATCCTAACCGTGAAATAAGAGCGGAGTTTATCACCTGATTGCCTCTAGTATTTCCAATTAACACTTCCTCTATCTCTTCATTTGAGAGTTCGCTAAACTCATCCGCTAACAATGCCAACCACGATGATTTATCGTTCTGTCTGTCAGCAATAATACTTGGATGCTGCATATATTCCTTTGCAGCTCCGCCTAACTTGCTCCCAATGCTAGGATGTTCCATCCCGGTTTTTAAAAACCATAGAAACGCAACCTCTTTATCGTAAGGACTAGCCCTCCTTCCCCTGAAAAAACTTTTCCAAAGGAGCTCCTTCCAAACGGCTTCATCATTAAGAGTTTGTAAGTATAAACCGCCAAGTGGTTCATCTCCAGTCAATGCTTGTATAGATTTTGACACAGTCAAAACCGTTGATACAAAACTCGAATTACCTTTATTTTCATCAAAAAGCTTATACATCGAGCGAGCCCCTAGAGTGAAGAAATCATCGCTTACGATAGTCAGACACTTAGCATACTGCTCTATTGTGAGTTTAATACGATGATAATCCCAAAGAGCACTACAAGCATTTCTTCGGATAGTTAAATCTTGGTTATCGATATTAGCAACTAACTTTGCAAATGCCTGCTCTTCTGCCAATACAGGGTCTAGAATATTCCCCTTCTCTGTGCTAAGGCTATAATCCAGCGTTCTATCAGCAAGCATACCACGAACTAAAGTATCATAGTTTTCCTCCGCCAAAACTTGTTTATTATGACGCAATAATGCTAGGGCAAATGTTTTCTGAGCAGGTAAGTATTTATCAAGATTAGTAGAGATATACCTAGTTACGCTTTCACCTAGCACTAATTTGAAGCAAAACCGTATCCATTCATAATTACTCGACAAAGATTGACCTGCATTCTGAATAATAATATCTGCCGCTATATTCTCTGAATCAGGATAGCACACAAAAAGAATACACGCGGCATTATATCTCAGCTTTCTATCGTAACTAAACAATGCTGCCTGCAAAATCGCTCTAAATTCGGGTTTATCTTCGAACAGCAATTGAAAACCTCGCCGAATTTCAGGATACCTCGTAAGATTAAAATCCCCGAGAAAGTTCGTTGCATAACGCAAAAGCTTTGGCTCTGCCAATTCGCTATCATGGAATTCTTTCAGGAGGATTCTCCAATGAGCAGAGTAAATACCTTCGTACCGTGAAAATGTCGAGAATTTCTGTAAAAACCAATGAAGTCCGCTTACCCCATTAGCTTTTACTAACTCATGGACAAACATCTCTGACTCCGCAATCTTCCTTACATCATGCATACCATACAGTAATCCGTTACCAATTCTATATAACCCTCGTTCTCCCCGTTTATATAAAATCAAGGAAGACGCCAATCCAATATTGCTGGATTCTAAAGCATGAAACCGCAATACATTTTCTATTTTTTCAGACCCAATGCGCCTCTCAACCTCACGAAACAAACTAGTATTACCGTGTATTCCAGCGGCTAAGATAGCTTTGCGTATTATCACAAGCGGTGGTTGAGCAAGCGAAACATCCATCCATATTTCAGCTGCAATGAATGAAGAATTTCCGTCTGATTTAGCCATTAACTCTAAGACTTCTAATACTAAGCTCTTATTATCTAAGTTACATTCATCTATCAGTGCTTGCAGGATTTTTTCTTTAACTATCGGGAAATTAAGATTCATCGCATACAAACGTATACGGGTCTTAACATCAAAATGATCTGGTATCAATAATACTAGCGCTGGCAATAGATATTCAGCTAGAACACTTTTTGATGCGATAATCGGCTGAATCATTTTTGCTAAAAGAGTCTGGTACTGTTTGTCGATCCGGTAATTTGTTGCCAAAATATAGTTACGAAGAATATCAGTAACTACATCGACATCCATCTGAGTTAAAGGATATCGAATATCTAAATACTGACTATAAAACCATTCAAAGCCATCATTGCCAGCTAGATACAAACACTTCGCATACGCATTCATGCATAAGGCCCTAATGTCTCTAAAAAACATAAGAGGTCTAAATCCGGCTTTTTTTAAACAACTAAGAAAATAACTAGCTAACACGGAATCCCCAGCCTCAGACACGATAAACGCAATTTCTGCTGTAGGCAGTTTCTCTTTATCTTTAGCCAATTGTAACGTAAAGCCCTGGAATTCTAGTCTTAACTTATTTATTAAGTTTTTCCGGCGTGCTATCGCAGCTGCAAAGGAATATTCGCGCCACAGACGAGAGGCTTCTATGCCGAGGGAAATCTCTTGCCGACTAGCTAATCTATCAACAATATAACATCCAAGTCCACACTCTAGTAGTGGTTGAGAAGGAAAAGTCAGCAGTTCGTTATTCTGATCAAGAACATTCGTTTTAAAAAAGATACAAGCTTGATCGACAACGGAATGCTTTTTCTCTACATTACCAACTTCATTAGAAATTAAATTATACAAATATTCCTGGGTAATTGCCCTATTAGATGAATTATATATCGCTGCAGCAATCTTACCTAGTAGCGATTCTCTTGAGTAAGCGGTTGGAAATATCGTTTTGAAGTCCGGAAGACTAAGTTCTTTTCCATCCTTACTATTCCACTCACCAAGCCTTTCGACTAAAATATTGTATAATAAATCTCCAAGTGTAAATGATTGTTGCTCCTGGGTCAAATACTCCCTTAACAACCGCAGAACCAATGGAGTAATAGCTACGCTCGCTAAATCTGGGTTAATATTGAGAAAGCTAATCCTTTGATCCGCATCAGCACGGGCGTCAGTTTCACTATATCCGCAAGCAATCGCTTCATTGTAAAGGATTTGTCGTTGGTCATCAGTTGTAAGCGGCAACATCGACATACATTGCCACTTACTATAATCTAAACCTCTCAATTCAACTGGCCTTCCTGTTACTAAAATACTTAGGTTCGGCCAGTGATCTACAAGTTTTTCAGTTTGCTTTAGTAAGGTCCGGGCAGTATCCCTGTCTATCTCGTCAAACCCATCAATAACTATCGTTACAATATGGCCTTCTGTCAAGACCTCTAATAAATCAAAGCCCTCGTTACTTAAGAGAATATCTTCATTTACATATTCAGAAATCAAAAAACAATAGTCTGATAACGTTTTTAGCCTATCGTTCATATTCAAGAAAAACCCAGCTGGGATAAGTAATGGTATTTGTCCTTGTAGCTTTTCGATAATATGCTTTACATATATTCCTGCAATTGTACTTTTCCCACTTCCAACCTCTCCAAATAAAAACGCAGGATGTCCAGCCGTAATTACATTCTCAATAGGAGCATAGTTTCCATCCGCATTTAGTTCTATGGTCTCTTCTCTCACGTTCACTTTTTCTGAGCTATTGTGAACAGCTACGAGTCTACTAATAATTTGGGGCATTACGATTTGTGTTTTGGATGCTACCGCTTTGGCTTTATACTCAATATATTGATCTACGGACTGCCCCACCAGTTTTACGACGTTGGAATATTTGAATTTTTTCTTCAAGTCTCGCGTAGCTTCGTTTTTAGGAGTAATTGCATGGGATTGTCTTAAAGAGTAAGGAGTTTCAGAATCACCTTCCCAGTTCCATTCTTGCTTTGCAGGGTTATACTCATACCCTCTACGTAATATGGTTCGATCCTTTACGTCGATCCTAAAAACAGAAAAATTGTTCCTATAATTATTACCTACATAAGTGGCTCCACCAGTAAACAAGTATGCATTATTTGATATCTTGTCGGGTTCCGGAATTGTCTCACTATGTACATGCCCGGACAAAATCACATGGCATCCCTTTGCGAGCATTTCATAAGAACTTTGTCGCCCTTGATAGCTCTGCCGTTCAGACTCATGTAACCAATCCTTGGGATGATGTAATACCGCAATAGTGATTGGATTGTTGTCCAATTCCTTTTTTTGCACTAATTGTCCTTTAGCTTTTAATACTTCGAGCTGTGGTTGGCCAATCCAAAGATTTTGTGTATCACCGCCGCCTCTGGCAAACCAAGCAGAATTTAATACAATAAACTGAAGCCCTTTAATCTCTCGAACACCCATAAGACAATGTTCTTGATCACCAATATACAAATTGGGAATCCCTAATCGATTGTAAAAGTTGATATAATTGGCGAATGGCCGATCAAATACCTCAGTATTTTCAACTTTAAGCCATTCGTCAGCCTCACTAGAACCGGACGGGTATTTAGTTCCCAAAGTCCATTTGCGATCAAGATCGTGATTCCCAGGACATATGATCAGATTTTCCGGGGATAGTCTTAGTTTCTGTAATAGAACCTCGATCCATTCCTCTGCTTGCTTATAATCAGCTTCTTGACCCTTCCATCCTATATCTCCCGATATAACAACTACATCAGGATACCAATTCGGTTCAAAATCGGCTAATGTATTTATGAAATCATCGAGTGTATTTTTTCGCTTCGCAATCGCTGTTTTATTTAGTTTTTCATTCGCCTCTGCTCCAAAATGCAAGTCAGAGATATGTAACACATGAATATATTCTGGCACAATATCACCTACACAAAAATTAATATGTTTATTTTCAACTAAATTTGATAATTTCCTGCTAACCCATTCGTAGTTCCTTACTGGGCAACTGTCGATATCAATTTATGAGCAATCTTTCTGATCGCTTAAACACACCAGAACGTCTTACTACACTACACTTCAATGATGCTATCGTTCCAAGGGCGGGCGCATTGCTCGCGTTCCCAACTATAGGTTCGCTGATACAGCGGTATAAGGTATTGGCACGTCCCATTAAGGTATTTATAGATGTTGCTTTTAAAAGCGTTCATTTCCTGCGTCCTCCCTCAATTATCCGTCCACATCTCGCACTGCCCAATAACCGTAGCGATGGCGTCTTCCATCCCTTCCGGCGGATACTTGTACTTCTTCAGCAACTTCTTGACCATACGGCGCATTCCGGCACGTGCAGACTCCTTTTTTTGCCAGTCAATAGTGCGGTTTCTACGCAGAATTTCAGTCAGTTCGTGAGTCATCGCTACAAGTTCTTCATTTTGATAGAGGTCTTTAACTGCTTCTGGACGGGTTAGAGCATCATAGAAAGCCAACTCCTCGTCGGTGAGGCCTAGAGAATCCCCCTCTGCGTGGGCATTTGCCATATCCTTTGCCATCTTCATCAGTTCTGCAATTACTTCTTCATTGGAGAGCATACCATTCAGATACGCTTTCATGGCGCGGGAGAGCATGTCGGAGAATTTTTCACTCTTAACGAGGTTTGTCCTGCGATAAAGGGAAACCTGCTCGGCGAGAAGCTTTTTCAAAATCTCGACGGCAAGGTTTTTCTCCTTCATCTTGGCGATTTCATCAAGAAACTTCGGGTCAAAGAGAGAAAAGCCGGTATCCACGTCCGAAAAAAGATTAATGACACCTTCGCTCTGAATACTCGCTTTCAAGAGTTCATTGATGCGCGTATTGATTTCCTTCAGGGACAGCGGCTTGCCTTCTCCAGTAATGCGGGTAAGGAGTGTTCGCACCGCCTCGAAGTATGCTGCTTCATACCGTTGCTCCGGACTTAGAAGCGAGCGGCAGAGCGATAAAGCTTGACGCAAAAGCATTGCCTCTTTGATGAACGCGTCCTTACGGCTCGTAGTCTCACCATACCCTATTACCAATTCAGCAACCTTGGGTAGCGACTGGCTGCCGTCCATATTCATGGGGGTGGATTGTTTTTCAATCGCTGACAGGAAGTTCACGCCGCCACTGATTGCCTTAGCCCGGGAAAGGTCGGTAGCGTTCTCACGCATAAAGCCAGAGTAATCGAAGCCGTGGAATAGGTCGCGGCAAACCTCCAATTTCTCGATGAACTTCGGCAGGGCCGTTTTGGAAATATTTGTATCGCCGTAGTTATTCTTATCGCGGTTAGTGTAGTCGTTCATCGCTTGTTTTAAAGCGGAAGCAATGCCGACATAATCCACTACCAAGCCGCCTTCTTTATCCTTATAAACCCGATTGACACGGGCAATTGCTTGCATGAGATTGTGCCCCGCCATTGGTTTGTAAATATACATCGTAGCAAGAGAAGGCACGTCAAAACCTGTCAACCACATATCTACCACAATGGCAATTTTCATCGGGTCATCATTATCCTTGAACCGCTTTGCCATCTCGTCGCGATGGCGTTTGTTTCCGATGACGCTTCGCCACTCCTCAGGGTCTTGGTTGCTTTCAGTCATCACCACGCCGACCTTCTCCACCCACGAGGGGCGAAGTTCAAGCAATTTGCGGTAGATTGCCATAGCAATCGCACGGGAATATCCGACAATCATCGCCTTGCCCGTAAGTTCGTTTTGACGGTTCTCTTCATAGTGTTTGACAATATCTTCGCACAGGGCGGTGACAGTCTGATCCGCACCGAGGATGCTTTCCATTTTGCCGAGTTCTTTCTTGCTCTTCTCGATAGCATAATCCTCGGCGCTCTGCGCCATAATATCATATTCAGAGTCGATAAGCCGAAGGATGTCTTCATCCAATTTTAGATGAATGACACGGCTCTCATAGTAGACAGGACGAGTCGCGCCATCTTCCACGGCTTGGGTCATGTCGTAAATATCTATGTAGTTACCAAAGACCTCAATAGTAGAGCGGTCTTTACTAGAAATAGGGGTTCCCGTGAAGCCTATATAAGTCGCATTGGGAAGACTCTCGCGAATAATAAGGCCGAACGATTTCTGAATGCGTCCTGTTTTGCTGTCCACCCGCTCATCGATGAACTGGCTGCGATGGGCTTCGTCCGCCATGACAATAACATTTCGACGGTCCGACAGGAATTCTGAACTTTCCTCAAACTTCTGCGCCGTGGTAAAGATAATTCCATTGGCTTGTCGTCCTGCGAGCAAATCCTTCAAATGGCTGCGGCGTTCAGCTTGTAGCGGGGTCTGTCGCAAAAAATTAGCACACTTAGCAAACTGTCCAAAAAGCTGATCGTCAAGGTCGTTACGATCGGTTAAGACAACGATAGTTGGTGAATTCAAAGCCTCTTGCAACAGATGAGCATAGAACACCATCGATAAAGACTTACCGCTGCCCTGAGTATGCCAGAATACACCGCCCTTGCCGTCTGTTTCAGTGGCCGTGACTGTAGAAGTCACCGCTTTCTTCACAGCGAAATACTGATGATATGCACCGAGGATTTTCACATCGTCGGAGAAGCAGATGAAGTTCTTGATTATATCTAGCAGTCGCGCTTTGTCAAAAATGCCCTCAATAAAAGTATCAAACTGGGCATATTGCGTGTTTTCATAGCTGCCGTCTTTTGTTTTCCAGTCCATGAAGCGGTTTTCACCTGCTGTGATGGTTCCAGCTTTGGAATTTGCGAGATCGCTCATCACGCAAAAAGCGTTGTATGTAAACAGAGACGGAACTTCCATCATGTAATTGCGAAGCTGGCGGTAAGCTTCGGAAACATCTGTCTCCTCACGTGAAGGAGACTTCAGCTCAAATACCACCACTGGCAAGCCATTGAGAAACACAAGAACATCTGGTCGCTTTTCACTGTTCTCAACAATGGTCCACTGATTGGCGACGGTGAAAGTATTGCGCTCTACGTTTTCATAATCCACGAAATAAACTAAAGCCGCCCGCTGCTCGCCTTTGTCAAAATAAGTGACCGACACGCCGTTTTGAAGGTAGTCCATGAACTGAACATTTTTCTGCAACACCGTACCGCCTTCAAAATTACGCAGCTTATAAACCGCCTCGCAAAGAGCAGCTTCCGGTAATTTAGGATTGACCCGACGCAGGGCAGGAAGCAGCTCATCCATATAAAGCGGCTCGGTGTAGTCCCGCACCAAGTCGGGAGCGTAGGTGTAGCCGTATCCTAGCGTATCTCGGAAGACTTCAATTACTGCATTTTCGTAGTTGGCTTCGGTGTATGCCACAATAGTCGCCTCCTGAAAGTTTAGTTCAATAAATTATCAACAATTTCATTTGCTTTGCGTTTTGCGTCGATAGCAGAATAAATTCCTGATAGTTTTTTTGCAACAACTCTTCGGATATGACTTATTACACTTTCTTTCTTTTGCCAATCCACCACTTGCACTGATTGGCCTATTGTTTCAATAATTTCTGAGATAAATTCTTCATTTGCATTGAGAAGTGAAGATTGAACTATATCTGATATATCAGATATAGACTTATTTGATCCCCTCGAAGGTGGGCTGTATTTTTCACGACCATATTGTGAGTAATCAGCAACGATGCCTCCCTGGGCAATCGATTGATTTTGTATATAATTCATTTGATGCTCTAATTCTGGGAAAAGTGTAGCTTCATTAACATTAAAAAAGTCAAGTTCTTCCCGGATTTTCTCTTTTTTAGAAGCTGGGATAATAAAGCTACCACCAAATTCTTTTTCAAGATTCATCTTAGCCTTCACCAGTAAAGAAGTCTTGACTTCAGCAAACGTATTAATATTAATCGATGGTGAAATTAGAAATGCCCCACGTTGTTGTATAAGTCTAATATTACTATTTGCCGCAATCATAAAACTATTGGTTTGCAGTAGCCGTACCATTTCCGAATAGTCATCCTCAACAAGTTTATTGTACTCATTTAACGAAACAGTATTATCATCCTTCAAACTCGTGCAAAACTTATCCAGGGACATACTTTTACCAAATTCAACAAATGGTATTGCCATTGCAATTCTGATCTGAATATCCTGCAATGAACATCCAGCCGTAAACTTGTAATACACTCTCCCATCATGCTTCAGTTGCGTATATTGACCATTTTTGTTCTTTACAAATTCCTCAGAAGGCTCAGTTGCAAAAAACAACGCAACTAATGGATTCAAAGTTACATCAAGCAAGCGTGTACCTAATCCATAGTGCTGAGTTTTCGTGAGAATTTCAAACTTATTATCACATTCGCGAAACTCAATATGATTTTGTCTTTGCGCTCTTTCAAGTACAGTATGCTCAGAAAACAATTTGTCACCTCGAAAGATATTGGGTCGGACATCCCATGCAGCATTCTTTTGTCCGCGAAAAAACCACTGTTCAGCATTAATTGCTGAGACATTAGTTCTGAAACGAGTAATTTCCTCGACAAATGATTTAACAGAAGTGATTTTCACTTTTTTCTTTTCGAAAATCATTTTTTGATCGCCTCATTGTTAGAAAGTAATAAATCATCATTTAGCGGCTTAGATATCTGCGACTGATAACTCGCCAGATATTAGGAGGGGTAAAAGAGTCCCACGAAGTTCGGCAAGCCGTTTGGATTCAGCAACATTCGCATCAATTTTGGCATAAACATCATGAAGCAAGGCCGTAAAGTTTCTTTCGACTTCGGGGGAAGCTAAGACAATCTCCAATTGCTGAATGTTCTCGAAGCGAATTTGCGGGAAGGTACCAGAACGCGATTCTGCTTCAAGTTGCAGTTCTGTTAAGACATCAGGAGATGTAAGGTAATGGTATAATCGTCTGGAATCAATTCCGTCCGTTCTTATGACCATAAGTTTTGTCGATACCACATAATCTGGAGCGTCGAAGCCGACATATGCGTAGTGTTTATTAATAGGACGTATTTCGCTATAAAGGATATCGCCGCAACAGATCGACTTTTTAGCTTGTCCTGGCAGGGCACTTACTTGGGAATAGTTAGAATGAAGAAATTGTCCCTTATCAATATCGCCAGTATTAAGGAATATGAGCTTGTCTTTATCGAAAGCGTGTGTCTTCGAAATACTTTGGCAAAGACGCCCCAGTTTAACTAAACGCCAGTCTTCTGGCATAACCCCATCCCATGGCTCGAAATCTACAAACCAGCTTTTATATATTGCCTGCACCATCTGCTCTAAATGATGATTTATACGACTGTTTTGCTCAATTTTATTGTCAAGAGCGGATAATATATTGGCAATTGCACGTTGTTCTGTTGGTGGTGGCACTAACACTGGCAATGCGTAGAAATCACCTCTACTCGTCGAAGGAATAGCAGAACCACTATCTAAGTCATTGATCCTTTTTGTGAGCAGCTCATAATACGCCCATTGCACATCGAAAAGGCCTTGCTTCAGAGGCTTTAAATAGAAAGCTGTATCAATTACAAAAAAAGGAACCTTGGAATAATGAACGCCTCTATAAGCGCCTTTTCTTCCAACTATTACGCCCTCAGAATTACATAGCGGTTTATCAGTAAAGCCAATACGTCCATTAGTGCCAAATACAGGAACTTCACCTTCATTACATTTATAGCCTTTTAAAGATTTACCATACTCTAACGTCGCAATATCTCCCCATTTTAAGGGTTGCCAGTCTTTACATCTCATAACCAATATTCCCCAGCCTTTTGCGAATTTCGTCCTCAAGTTCATGCGAGCGATTGAACATCTCCGAGAGCTCCCCAGTCAACCGTGCCATTTTCTCTTCAAAGGGCTCGCCATCATCCTCCTGCTCCTCCATACCGACATATCTTCCCGGGGTGAGAATGTAATCCTGCTTAGCAATGTCTTCCGTGGTTGCGGCAGCGCAATAGCCTTTTACATCTTCATGTGTTCCTTCGGAAAATGCCTCGAAAGTGGCGGCAATCTTGGCGATATCCTCTGTAGTCATCTCGCGCAAGCGACGATTAACCATTGTCCCCATTTTTCGAGCATCGATGAATAGTGTCTTGCCCTTCTGGTTTTTGTTGCGGCTGATGAACCACAGTGATACGGGGATCTGCGTTGTATAGAACAACTGTGTGGGCATTGCGATGATTCCTTCCACGAGGTCATCCTCTACGATTTTGCGCCGGATGTCGCCCTCGCCGCCACTCTGGGATGAGAGAGAACCGTTAGCAAGCACCATGCCGATTTTGCCGGTCGGGGCAAGGTGGTAAATCATGTGCTGAAGCCATGCAAAGTTTGCATTGCCGGACGGAGGTAGCCCATATTTCCAACGGGGATCGTCGTTTAGAGAACCGTCGTTCCAGTCTGAGAGATTGAATGGGGGATTGGCTAGGATAAAGTCCGCCTTCAGCGTCTTGTGTAGGTCGTTGTGGAAAGTATCAGCATTATATCCTCCAAGATCAGCTTCAATACCGTGTATAGCAAGGTTCATAATCGCCATCTTTCGCGTTGTTGGGTTTGAGTCCTGACCAAAGACAGATAAGTTATTGATGTTCCCAGAATGGTGACTTACGAAGTCGGCTGACTGAACGAACATTCCTCCCGACCCA
Source organism: uncultured Anaeromusa sp. (assembly GCF_963676855.1). Lineage (NCBI taxonomy): Bacteria > Bacillati > Bacillota > Negativicutes > Selenomonadales > Sporomusaceae > Anaeromusa > uncultured Anaeromusa sp. The sequence goes on along the minus strand of NZ_OY781460.1, from coordinate 1,381,151 downwards.
CAGCACGGATCATACACTCTTCCTTGGAATGGCTGTAACACCTCAACAAGCGTCCGTACAACGCAGGACGGTGTAAAAAATTCACCGGCACGTTTGCCTTCCATTTCTGCAAATCTGGAAAGGCAGTATTCATACGTTCTGCCAAGGATATCCGTATCACTACCATGTTCAATCATTTTTACATTGGTAAACAGATCCACTACATTGCCGAGGCGACGTTTATCTAATTCGCCTCGGGAATAATTTTTAGGAAGAATATCCTTAAGGCGCTTGTTTTCTTTTTCAATGGTGCGCATCGCATCATCAATGACCGTGCCGATTTCTTCTTTGTGCGCAGCTTCAGCGATAACGCCCCATCGAGCAGAGGGTTGTACGAAAAATACGTTCACTTCTGCGTATGCATCTTTGTCCTCTACATCATCATCGTCTTCAAGTAGTTCTTGATATCTCGCTTCAAACTTATCGGATATATATTTTAGAAAAATCAACCCCAGCACAACATGCTTGTACTCAGCAGCATCCATGTTGCCCCGGAGAATGTCCGCGGCCCCCCAAATTTGCTGCTCGAAACCGATTGATGCTGTGTTATTGCCATTAGCCATTAATAGTTCCTCCTGTTTTCGCATGTTTTCTACAATGTTGTTAACTTAACAAGAATGCTTTTTACTTCATTTCGCTTAACAAGTATTCACTCTATTCTCTCCAGCACAATCCCTTGTTCAAAACCGCCACGTTCTTTGCGTTTTTGCGCTTTCACCTGCAGGACTTCTCCCATGGAAATCCCCTGCTGATGTGCCATGCCGTCCAGCACTTCCGTCAAATCTGCAAGCTCTTCCACGCAAGGATTGCTGCGGTATTCCATAGCTTCTTCTTGAAGCTTATGCTGGAGGCGATGAAATAGCTCCTTAGCGTCTTTCTCCTGATGCCAGACGGCTTTCTTGCCCGCCTTGGCAATGACCTCGGGAATGCCGTCGCGCACGAGCTTATCATGCCGAATAACGGTGCCAGTTTCTTCCGGATACACCACTGCCGCCTCTTTAATATTGCGCACGCCGCCGCGCGGCTCGGCTACTTCGCTGGCAAAAAAGGAAATTCATAGCCTTTGCATAGCGCCGACCAGGAAAGATTCGACGACCCCACGTATACTTTTCGCCCTTCCGGCATATCCAAAAAGTATGCCTTCGGATGAAAGGACACTGCGGTGTCCGGAAACAAACGCAGCTGAAAATTAGGCGCTTCGGCAAATTCTTTTTTAAGCAAATACAGCGCCGCCAGCTCGGTAATGCCAAGATACCGTCCGGTAAGAACCCGCACGGCTACGTCTTTGTCCACCGCTTTTTTCAGAGCTGGCAAAATGAGCTTAATGCCAGATTCCATAAGAAACGAGGCCAGAATATGTACTTCTTGCGCAGCTTCAATATCTGCATTGAGACATTCACAGAAGGAATGCTGCGGTACCGTGATCGCCTTAATTCGAACCAGTCCCTTCAAGCCGTTCCTTGGCCTGCTTTATCATAGTTATCATTTTCACGAAAAGCAGGTATACCGTTTATTGTTTTTACCTTTACTTGGGAAAATCCTGCTTTCCTGCCACAATTCCCTTTTTATTCATACCAACATAAAACATCGCCTACAACGCCTACACTGCTGTATCATCAACTTTCGTAGGCGTTGTAGGCGATAATTATTCATCTATTTCAAATGCACTTCGCGGCATCTTCAAAACGTCAACATTCTTGCCGTCCAGGCAAGCCATACGAACCTGAACCGTATTGCGCCCACGCGAATAACTTACTTCAATAATATTTTCATCGCGCAAATGCTTCCACAAGGTTCTATCGCCTACAGGGAAAATAGACGCGGTCGCTCTACAGTATTCTTGAACTGCTCGAAAGGATGCATTCGGAAATACATAATAATATTCCTCATCATAACATCCTAGGTGATTTGAAGGCAGTTCTTTATCCTCCAGTCGGCATAACCGCCAAGGTTGTTGCTGCAGAATTTCCCGAAAAGCGGCCACAAACTTCTGTGCTGGCTTTTCATCCACCAAGCTCTTCACGTTTTCTTCCAAAACTTTTGAAAAGGCCTGATATGCATTTTTCCCATAGGATTCATACTCTTCCTGGCTAATAAAGCCACTCTCTGTTGCAAATGTCAAAACGACTTCCATCGCACCGCATAGTTTCGCCAAGGACTCATTAATACGTCCGCTATATTCTTCATGAAAAAATAGTTTTCCGGCCTTACGATACGTTTCCTCAAAGAGATCCGGAATCCGCTCCCAGTTAACAGCCACCCACTGTAAATACAAGCGCATAAAGCTTGTTAACTTCGCTTTGCGCTCCTGATGTAAACTTAACAATGCTTCATAGTTTACATCGCCACGGTTAACATCAATGAATAAGAAGCGAGCTTGGCCAGATTCGCCAATTTCTGGTCTTTCTTCACCTGTACTAATTGCCAATCCGCGAGGTGCCCATAAACCTTGCAATTTCCCGCCTTGAAGACGCTGCCTAACTGCTCCATCGCCATAAGCTCTGGCAAGTCGCTGCGCCATTTCTTTCATTTTGGTCCGTTCCTGATGCGACTGGCCTGGAAAAAAGTCATCTACTACGCATAGAGCATCTTTGAGCAAAAAGCAAACTCTCTCTAAACTATTGGCAGTTTGCTTATAGCTCGCTGGAAAGTGATTCTTGTCAAAGTCTCCGAAGAACGATAGGAATAGCGCAGCTAATGAAGACTTACCACTTTGCGTTCGGCCAACCATAAACGGCATGAAATCCCCTTGCAAGGACTGGAAACGCAGCACCTCTGCTAATGGAGCTAAAAATACGCTTGCAAAGAGAGGATACGATATTTCAGGCTTGGCCAGCGCTAACACCGAAAAGGCAACCTTCGCGGCTTCGTTTGGTTCCTCTACTACCTCCGGCAATTGATACCTTCCAAGAACATCGCCACCTTCACTAAGATCGACGCTGACGTCTTTGGCCCCAATCGCACCACCAGCATGCAGGAATACCCAATTGTTATCAATGTTTCGCCATCCCGTGTGAGTAAATACTGTTTCTTTTTTGCACGACAGGCCTAAAACTTGCAAAGCCACCCGGAGATCATCTTTAGCTCTTGGTTTGATAATGACATCCATTCCCCAGTGCTTAGACAAACTTGTCGACAAATTTCCCATGAATTCGCTATAGCCAAGGCGCACTTCTTTAAGCTCTTTCCCATCTGCTCCTAGCCCTTCAATATCAACATAGCGCTTTTGCTCAAAACCATCATCAACAACAACCTCGCGAATAGGCCAAGCCAGAAAGTTAGCAAGCACTTTTTCCGTAACGCCTTTCTTTCCCTCCTTGATTGCAATCATCCAACCATCGCGATAATCAAAGCCATGACTCCTTAACGTAGTAATCCGCATTGCATCCTTAGCATTAAGCCTTCTCAATTACTGCTACCTCCATTATTCCAACTCGTACCATATGTATTATGTGAATTTAAGCTTTAGATATTCTTTGCTTCGGCGAAGATATCCTGCCTCTGTGAATCTGAGGACTTCCCGTTGTCACAGAAGCCGCAAAAAAATTTTATTTTCTCCGGCTCTACCTAGTGCTTTGCGCCGTTTTAGCGAAACGCACCCGTTTCCCTTCCCCTGCCCCCCTTTACTAGGAACAAACCCGCATGATTACTGCATTCTTTCTTTTCTTTCCTTTGTCGGCATTATATTCGTTTCTGAAGAGGTACGTAATAGGTTACCTGCGTTTTTCCGTCATTACATACGGCCTTCTAAAAGGAAAGGCGACAGCCCCCTTTGTAAAGCTGCCGCCAAGTACTCTTTTATGCTTAAACTACTACCAGCACACCTGAGCATCCAATCGCAATATCCTGTCATAGACAGCGCTTCTCTTGTCTCCTTACTTCATGCACAGCTCGCTACATTAAGCGATGCTATTGCCAACCGCCGGCTCCTCTCCGTTGATTCTAAACAAAATTCATAGTGCCGAACCGACTGAATATGCTCCAAATCAAAGCAGGAATAGCTATATACTTCTTGGACATCCCAACCAAGGCGATATGCGTTAATTAGCTCCAGCGCATCTTCCCCTCGCAAAATATCATACCATTCGATGTTTCGACTTCTGCGCCAGTTAAACTTATGCTCAAATTCGGGACAACTTGTCCTCTTCATAAGATAAGAGGCTAAGCAACCTCCAAGATTTCCTCCTCCCGACAGTGCTTTCAGATCAAACCATCCATGCGGCCATAGATATGGCAAAGAAGCTTTTTTGCTTTTCACAATACCACTCTTTATGTACGCATGCACATCAAACTGAGTCTTGGCCAGCGATTGGTTAACGATCGCATGCATATGATAGCCTTCTTTTTTATGTGGCTCAATCACGGCAACATACTTCATGTTTTGATACTTACGCTGTAAATTCTGCAAAAGCTTCTTAAAGAGCGGTTCGCTCTCATCATAGGTTAACGGTTCAGCAAAGGTAAGAGTTAGCATTTGAGCCGTCGCAGGATTAAAGTTCTTGTTAATTACAAGACGCAGATTGCGTTCACTCTGACGCTTCCTATAGCGCTCCTGTTTCTCCTTGTTCTTGCTTTTCATCAAAACCTCGTCTAATTCATTCACGCAGTCTTCGTTCATTTCCTTCATAACACGTAACCATGGATTGTTCTTGCGATTGGCTTCCATTGTTCTTTTTGCACCCGGAAGCGGCACATTAGCTCCCCAGATATCGATTTCGACGTATTCATGAGCCATACGCACTATTATATTGGAGCCAAACGGATTAACGTGGATACGTTGCCGTGCTTCCACAAAGGGAACATCTGCACGCAATTTCTGTTTTGTCATAAACGACCCCCAAACTGTTCTGAGATTGACTGTTCCACTCAAGTAAATATTATTAGATCGCCTTGTAATTTTCTGATAATTGTTCCAACTTCATAACTTCTATCCCCGGTGCGGAGAGCAAGCCTAGCTCGCTCTCCTTCCGCTCCACCGGCTCTCTGGTTACATCTTATTCATGGATGTAGAGGTCGTTCAACGACGCCCCATACAAATCGGCCAGTTGAAAGAGCACATCAGCCTTAATTGAAGTCTTGCCCTTTTCATATCGCCAAACCGTAATCGGGTCTTTGCCTAAGGCTTCCCCCACGGCCTTGCGTGAAAGCTTCTTTCCATATCGCAAGCGCCGCAAGAGCGCCAAATTTATGTTGGTCAATTTCATCATCCCTCTCTTCGCCTATTGCAAAAATGCAACCATAGGACATTCAAAATTCATCATGCCGTTCCATTACCATATCAACTTCTGCATTGCTTGCCGCTGAGAATTAGTGCCCCCGGGGGGCCAGTTCCTCCAGGTTAAATTACACTCCGTCCCTTCTTCAGCACTGGACGAATTCTTGGTTCTTTCTTTTGTACGTGCTGCCGAAGAATCTCATTTTCCCGTATGACCTGCGCATAGGCAGCCCGCATCTCCTGGTGCGCCAGCTCAGCCGTACACAGTCTCCGCAAGATATCGCCATTCCGAACAGGCTTTCCCCATTCCAGTTTTCGCAACCGTCTAGGATCTAAGTTCACTTCTTTGGCAAAGGCGGCAGCTGTTAGGCCTAACGCTTCTCTACGACTGCAAATTTCTTCGCCTTCATCCATCCAACGCTCTTCGTTATTAAGAATATACTCCCTTATTGCCGCCTCTCTGTACTTTCTTCCTAATTCTTGTGCAATTAAGTCTTCCATCAAATTCATGTTGTCACGCTCCTAAAATTTTTTGTGGGGATTCATGTCTGGGGAAAACAAATAGCGCCTCCCGGGTACGTCTAAGTAAGGTACAGCAAGACAACTCTTGCTTATACAGTTACTTTGACGCCTCGAGAGGCGCTTTCTCTTTAGTGTAGTAGCAGTTTCAGTACATCTCTGTATTGTCTGCTTTATCGTGATATCGCCACGGTGTGCGTTGGCGACAATATTTATTGTATCACTTCACACATCAACAACGCAACCCCCTTGGAAATCTTTTTCTTCCCCTACGGGGAATCTAGGCATTGCCCCTGCGGCGCACAAGACCACCTGGTCCTCCAGCTACGGGGATTACGGCAACAATGCGGAACAGAAATCGCTTCGGCAAAGCTTCCCCTCGCACCTTCCTTTGCTCTTCCTCCATCAAGTCATCCTCACCTTAACACCAAGCCCCTTTCCCAAAATTTCCAATCCCTCAATTCACTTTTCTTTCATTAAATGTCATCGAAAATGAACAAAGGAGAAATGCCTTATGAAAAACAATCACGAATCCAAATGTCCAAAATGCGGAAGCCAACTCCGCCAGCCTGTCTACGAAGAATCTTGCGCGCTCTTTGTTCCAGGCCCCCTTGAAAACGAATCGGAGATACCGCCAACCTGCATCCATTTTGCCGCCGTCCAGCGTTTTCTGCTCGACGGCGTGGGCGCCGACCCTTGCGAGCATTGTCCACATCGCCTGATTACAGAAGAGCCAGGCACCTACGTTGCTACCAGACAAACTGGCGAGCGCTGTTGGGAGGAACATCACCGCTGCTGCAACTGCGCTGAGGACATCTATCTTTCCCTCCAATAAATTTTTCTCCCCCACTTGACAAAACCGTTTCGCACCATGTAGAATGGCAATCGTATCACACACACAACTTATCCCGACAAAATCATCAGACAATTTCATATCATTTCTTTGCCAGGGAAAGACAAAAGATAAAATTGCGCGACACGCGCAGTCAAGAGCTGACCATCCTCATGATGGTTCGCTATTGCTGTACGTGTCGCGCTTTTAGTTTTCTTGGAATAGTTTCAAAACGAAAGGAGTCATTGCCAGAACGCAGCTTAAAAGCTTTTCAACACTAAAAGATTATCTCGGTTCCGTATCCTATGAACCAACCGACAAAAGCACTTTCGATAACATGCAACGCATCTGCGTATGCCGCCATAAACAAGAACTGCAATAGCAGCATTCAAAAAGGAGCGGTATATAACCATGAACAACAAACGCGAAAAAGAGACCCTGCTCGTTGAAGATTTAATTGAAATCCTTCAAATCAGCCGCAATAGTGCCTATTCCCTCGTCAAAAAAAACCCTCCATTCCGAGTGGTAAATATCGGTAGGTCGTGGCGTATCCCCTGCCAGCCGTTCTTCACATGGCTTGACGGACTAGCTGACACAATCTCGGAGCAATCGAAAGGAGTAGTAACCAATGGCTAGAAAAAGTAATATCGACAGCACACCTATCTCAGGCGTATACCCGGACCAAAAGACTGGCGAAGCTCCTTATCGCGTAGTGTTTCGCTACCTTGATAGAATGGGAAAAACAAAGCAATCATCGCGACGCAATTTTCCCACGGTCCAAGAAGCGAATGAATTCCGCCGCGCTAAAGAGAGAGAGCTGGAAAAAGCGCAAACGCCGATTGATGATCAGATTACGCTGGGAGAATATCTGGATTATTGGCAAGAACACTATGTTGTTACGTCGCGTCTAAAACAAACCACTATTGATGGATACCGAAACAGCGTCCGCATCATCAAAGAAAAACTAGGTCAAATCCGCCTTCACAAACTAGACTATAACCTCATCAATTCTTTTTTTCTAAACTTGCGTCACCCATCTCCCGGTATGAAACCAATGGCGCTTAACAGTATCCGAAACATAAAGAGAGGCTTTCACAAAGCACTTGAAGACGCCGTCCTTGCAAAAATCATCCGTGAAAACCCCTGCCGAGGTATCAAAGTAAGCGGAAAAACAGAAACCATCCACAGCACGCTTACCAAAAACGAGGTCGATATTGTCCGGAATCACATTAAGGATACTTCTTTGTTTCTTCCCGTCTCTTTATCCGTTGCGCTTGGTCTACGTCGCGCAGAGGCTCTTGGACTTTGTTGGGAGCATGTCAACTTTGAAACCGGAACAATTTCCATACGAAAAACGCTTGTCATGACTTCGTTTGGCCCAATTCTCCAAACGCCAAAAACCAAAAACAGCTCTCGCAATCTTCCTATGCCACCAAAGATCAGAGAGATTCTTTTGGCTGAAAAAGAAAAACAAGAAGCAAATCGCATAGTTCTTGGCAAAGAGTACCAAAACAACGGTTTTGTCTGTTGCAAAGAAAACGGCAGTGCCTATTCGCCAAACTATATTACGCATCGTTTTACCAGGGTTTTGAACGAACTGCCTGTCACTAAAATCCACTTCCACGAGCTACGACACACTTATGCCACCTTATCGTTAGAAAACAACGTCCCGTTAAAAGTAGTATCTGAGCTCCTCGGCCATTCAACAATATCGATAACCGCTAACACTTATTCCCACGTAAACGAGCCCTTAGCAAGACGTTATTCCGAAACCATTGCCTCTTTCATTTTAGACTAACAAAAAAGCCGCAAGTTCAAAATATGAGCTGCGGCTCTTTTGTTGCCAGCCTTGTTGCCAGGAAAGCAAAAACAAAAGCCTTCGCAAATCTGCGAAGGCTTCAAACCCGTTAAAATGGCGGAGAGGGTGGGATTCGAACCCACGGTCCCGGTTAAGGGACACTTGATTTCGAGTCAAGCACCTTCGACCACTCGGACACCTCTCCAAATGCTATTTTTTGCGCCGTTGCCGAAAGAATTCTTTCATAATCCCAGCGCATTCTTCCTGCCGCACTCCGGAGGTAACCTCCAAGCAATGGTTCAATGCAGGATGTTGTACGATATTGAACAAAGACTCCACAGCACCAGCCTTGCTGTCCGCGCTGCCATAGACAAGGCGCGTAACACGGCTATTTACGAGGGCTCCCGCACACATCGAACACGGCTCAATTGTAACATAAAGCGTTGTCCCAGTCAAACGCCAGCGAGACAATTCAGCACAGCCTTGGCGGATCGCCAGCATCTCCGCATGAGCCGTACCGTCGTGGCCGGTTTCGCGAAGATTGTGCGCCATCGCCAATACTTGGCCGTCATGGACCAATACGGCCCCGATGGGAATTTCTCCTTTTTCTGCGGCTTTGCGCGCCTCTTCCAATGCTAAGCCCATGTAATAGTCATCCTGTTCTTGCTGCAGCATATCCAGCCTCCGTTTTCATGCTGGGGGTATTATAAAATACCGTTTTTCTCTTGTCAAGAAGACAACTCGATAAGCTGTTCCTCTTGTAGCAGCACAATTCGATTTCCTTCCATAGAAATCAACTTGCGTTTTTTAAAATCGCTTAACGTACGACTCAAGGTCTCCCTTGAGGTTCCCATCAAGCCGGCCAATTCTTGCCTAGACTCCGGCAGTTCTAAAAGCGGCTTCCCTGCTGGGTCTCGTTTTCCCTGTTCCCTGCTCAGACGCAGCAACAGTTCCGCTGTCCGAGCGGGCACATCCTGCAACGCTAATTCTTTGATCTTTTGCTGGGCATAAAGCAGGCGCTGACTCAACGAGCGAATCAAAAGCAACGCTAAGGCGTTATTTTCCAAAATCAACATTTCCAGGTCCTCATTGCGAATCAAGCCAATCCGGCTATTTTCCACCGCTACCGAAGCAGCCGGATAAGGCAGGTGGTTAAATAAAAGCACTTCCGCAAAAATCTCTCCAGCCTTTAGAAATTTGATAATATGCTCTCGCCCGTCTTCCGCCGTTTTAACAATTTTCACTCGCCCAGTACGCACAAAATGAAGGCCTTGCCCTGGTTCTCCTTCCATAAAAATGCTTTCGCCTTTTTTATAAGTCCGTTCCAAAACCACTGTATCAATGCGCTGCAGGACTTCTGGCGGCAAATCGCTGAACAACGGTACCTGTTTCAAATATTCCATTCCTCATCCCTACCGTTTCCTTCATTTAGTTGCTGTCCCTAGTCAAACATGTTAGAATGACTTTAATGTTATCCTATCTGTTCTTGCATGAAAATCCCAAGGAGGCATCTATGAAATACCTTGATACACTAATCCGCATGTTATCCATCTGCAAATACGGTTTAGTCATCGGCTATGTGTACGCCGCTTTTGTTCTGATCTATCAAGATTACGACATAACCACGCTCTTTCTGGTTTCTTTTGCTTATCTTTTCGTCGTTGCCATTTTTGCATTTTTTGAGCGTCAACTTCGAAAACGCTATGACTCTATCTGCGCCAAACTTACTTCCTAAAAAATGTTAGCAACACCGCAGTTTGGTCGCTTATAAGAAATTCGAGACAGCTTATCTAAACCCTGTTTTCCAGCTTAAAAATTTACACAATATAAATCAAAACTGCCGTTGACAAGCATTTTCGCTTGTTAGCGGCAGTTTTCACGTTCATTATGTCTCTTTTTCTAATAAGGCTCCGTTTCTAAAAGCATTTCCACTTCCAAAGAGCAAGCCCACGCCCAAAAAAGTGGATATTAAGGAAGCAAGAAGGATTGCCAATTTAGCCGACTCCAAAAAGTTCGCTTCTACAAAGGCCAAATTAGCAATAAAAATAGCCATCGTAAACCCGATGCCGGCAAAGCATCCTGCCGACCACATCTGCCGCCACGACATGCCGCTAGGACGCTCTGCAACTCCTAGCTTCTCCAAGAACCAGCACACGCTCACAATTCCCACAGGCTTTCCTAACGAAAGCCCGGCAATGATTCCTAGCGTCAACGGCTCGGCCACGTTCCCCAATAATTCTGGTTGAATCGTTACCCCTCCGTTGGCTAACGCAAACAACGGTAAAATAGCATACGCAACCGTCGGATGCAACGCATGCTCCAGTCGCTGTAAAGGAGTGCCTGCGTCTTGATACAATTTAGCAATCTGAGCCAGCACATCATGATAGACCTGATCGGCTAAAACTTTCTTCTCCGAAGAGCTTAGAAGCTGCAATTTCCGTGTCAATAAATTTCCCTTTTCCGCTGCCTTAGCCCTGGAAATTCGGGTGTGTACCGGAATAGCAAAGGCAGCTAGCACGCCCGCCAAGGTAGCATGTACGCCGGAAAAAAGGATCGCTCCCCACAGCAACACGGCCAACCCTAAATAAGAACTTACATTTCGAACTCCAGAACGATTTAAATACAGCATGAACGCAAAAATACCCGCACCAGCTCCCAGCCATCCCCAGACTGGCGCCGGGGAATAAAACAGTCCAATTAACAAAATCGCCCCGATATCATCCACAATGGCTAACGCCGTCAGAAAAATTTTCATCGTAACCGGCACACGCTTGCCCAGCAAAGATAACACGCCTAAAGCAAAAGCTATATCTGTCGCCGTAGGAATCGCCCAGCCTCTTAGAGTCTCCGGACTGCCGCCTTGCAGCACAGTAAAGAACACGGCAGGCATAATCATGCCGCCCGCAGCGGCGGCCACAGGAAACAAGGCTTTGCGCCAAACCGATAGTTCTCCTACAAGAAGCTCTCTTTTGATTTCCAACCCGATTAAAAAGAAGAAAATTGCCATCAATCCGTCATTGAGCCAATGATGCAAGCTTTTCTTCAAAATAAAGCCATCCAGGAAAATGCCCAAATACGATCCTTCCCATAATGCGTAATACTGCTCTGCAAAACTGGAATTAGCCCACACCATGCCAATAACCAAAGCCACTAAAAGAAGATTTCCTCCTAGTGAGTTGGCTTGCATAAACTTTTTAAACGGCTCTGTTACCATCGTTTGCAGTTGCCGTGCTATCCGCAAATTCAAGCGACTTTTACGCATAAGGTCACCTCCATCGAATAACCTTTTCCAAGGCTTTGCATCCCTATTCTTCTTTTCATCCGCTTCTCCTGCACTCTCTCATTTTAAGAATCTCTCTTTTATTCTTTGCTTCCCTTGCTTAATAGCTGCTTTGCTGCTTGTTTTTTCAGGCCCCATAAGCTATAATAAACTTCGTCGGAACAAGCAAAATTGCATTGTTTTGATATATTTTCGAGCGGGTGTAGCTCAGTGGTAGAGTACCGGCTTCCCAAGCCGTGGGTCGAGGGTTCGAATCCCTTTACCCGCTCCAGTATTTTCAAGGTCTAACGCCGTTGGTGTCAATCTGACCGTGGGTCAGTTGGTGCCAAATGGATGTCAGATCTTTTTTTGTTGCCAAAATGCAGATAAAAAAACAGAAGGAGCCCTTGGTGACAGGCTCCTCCAATTAACAATCATTATTTATTTTTTACTATTGTACAAAAGGATTTTTTATTTGTCAACTAATTCCATGACACGTTTATCCTTCGCTTGCTTCGGAATCCGCGTCTTCACCTAACGCCCGGTCACGCAAAACCCGCTTCAAAATCTTGCCGGTCTGATTCTTCGGCAGCACATCCAACACGACAAAGTCTTTAGGCACCTTATACGCTGCCAGAGCTGCCTGCAAATAATCGCGCAACTCTTTTTTATTAAAAACATGGCCTTCTGCAAAAACGAGATAGGCCCGGGTCGATTGCCCGCGCAACTCATCCGGTACGCCAATAACAGCAGCCTCTATAACACCGGGGTACTTATATAATAATTCTTCGATCTCCCGCGGATAGATGTTTTCACCACTAACAATAATCATATCTTTGAGTCGATCAACAATATAAATATATCCGTCTCCATCAAGATACGCCAAGTCTCCCGTATGCAGCCAACCTTGCCGCAAAGCCCGCGCCGTTTCCTGCGGCAGATTATAGTAACCCAACATAACATTGGGACCTTGGACCAAGAGTTCCCCTACCGTTCCAGGCGGCACGGCTCCTTTGCCGCCATCTATTTTCACAGTCACCGCTGGAAGAGGACGCCCGATGGAACAAGGCTTTACTCGGCCTGGTGGATTCAAGCTCACCACCGGCGAAGCTTCGGACAAGCCATATCCTTCTAAAATTTCTTGTCCAAATTTTTCTTGAAACCGCTTAGCTATTTTTTCCGGCAACGGCGCCCCGCCGGAAATACAAGCGCGCACGCTTGCCAAATCCTCTGCTTCGCCTGTGCGCAGCAACACATTATACATCGTAGGCACCGCATAGATAACCGTAACCTGGTACTCGCGAATGGCCATCAGCGTCTCTTTAGGTGCAAAAGCATCCAAAATAGTAATCGCCGCACCACCCAACAAGGTCGTCAGTACAGAGCAAGTCCAGGCAAAACAATGGTACATGGGCAGCACGCAAAGCACGCGATCCTTCGGAACCATCGGCAGCACCTGCCGGTAAGAATGTGCATTACCAAGCAGATTGCGATGGCTCAGCACCGCCCCTTTGGGTTTTCCCGTAGTACCGGAAGTATAAATAATAGTACAGGGACGCTGCTCGTTTTCCGAGCTATCTTCCAGCAACGGCGCCGCTGGATCGTTCGCCAGCAACACCGCTTCTTTAAATTCCGCAAATACCAACAGAGCTACAGGCAACTCCAGGGTCCGATCTGTCACCAGATGGGTTACCTGGGCATCTTGCAAAATATATGCCACTTCTTGCTCGGTCAATTGAAAGTTTAGAGGCACTATGACCGCCCCTAAACTGACAATAGCTAGATAGCTGTACACAAATTCCACACAGTTTTTAGAAAAAAGGCCTATATTTTCTCCCGCCCGAATACCCTGAGCGTAAAAAAAGTTGCGATAAACTGCAACATAATTTTGCAATTGCCCGTACGTAACCGCTTCCTCGCGAGCCCCCAGAAAAGCAAAATCATCTTGTTGTCCCTGAAATATTAAATGATGCACCAGCATGGCAATCACTCTCTTCTTCTTCAAACGTTACGTTCTTATCAAGACATGAGTATACCATACTTTGCAGCAGCCGTCTCACGACAGTTCTTTATTCAATTCAACCTTGCGAGCTACTACCTGCCGGCCATGCACCAATACATATACACCCCAAACGCCGATAACAAAAAAGCTCAACAGCCAATACATGTGCCCTAAACCAATGGAGGAAACTAGCGTACCCAGGAGATACGCTCCCGCAGCCAGACCCAAGTCTAAAAAAGTAAAATAGGTTGCCGTCACTACGCTAGCGCGCTCTGGGCGCGATTTCTGCACAGCGATCGTTTGTACTGTCGGCACAAGAACCCCATAGCCCGCGCCAATCAAAGCCGCCGCGCCCAACATACCCCACAAGGAAGGCATGGCTCCTAAAAGCACCATCCCCGCCGCCAGCAAAGCAAATGCCGGATAGAGCACTACATTGGGACCATGCAAATCCATGATACGCCCAGTGAAAACCCGCACCATTACTGCCCAAAACGCTAGGACCACAAAAAACCAGTCTATCAGATCAGCCAAGCCTTGTTCTTTAGCGTATACCGCAGCAAAAGTCAGCACGCCTGCATACGCAAGCGACACAAGCAATATAACGCTGCACACCGGGATAGCCTGCCATTCCAAAAGTTTCTTCGGTGAAAAAGTAAACTCTTGTACAAACGCGACTTGTGTTTTTTCTCGAATTGGCAATAACAACGCCCAACCAAGCAATGTCGAGAGCCCGCAAAAAAGAAAAATTGCCTGAAAGCCAAAAAGAGCTTCTAATTGCAAACCCACAAACGGTCCAATAGCAGAGCCGGCCGTCACTACTGTAGTCAAATAAGCAATTCCTTCTCCTTTGCGACTATCCGGCACAAAGCGGCTGCCCATGGACATAATAGCTGTATTCGCAATGGCAAAACAAGCTCCGCCAAAAAAGCGCACTGACAGTACCCACAGCGGCTGCGCCGCCACCAAAAACAAAAGATGGGAGAGAAAGAAAAGAAAAGAGCTGCCCAGCAGCACCTTGCGATGTCCAAAACGGCTTTCCAAACCCGCCGTCTGCGTACGAAACAAGACCGACGCCAGTAAAAACAAGGCATTGCTTAAGCCGGCCATTTCCACACTCTGCCCCAATTCTTCCAATACATACAAAGGCATAATCGGCAAATACAGCGAATACGGCACAAAAACAAATAGCATCCCTAGAATTGTCAATATATATCGTTGGGTCCACAATGGTTCCGAATTACTCTTACTCATGCCCTGCCACCTCATTATCCTTCCACTTGTCCGCATTCTGCTGCAAACGCTGTAATGCCAGCAAAAGCGTCTGTAGTTCCGCATCCGTAAAATCAGCCAGTACAGCCTGACGATGCCTGCCTGTACATTCCATCCAACCGCTATATTCTTGTTTTGCCTTGCCTGCCAAGGCGACCTTGCGTTCCCTGCGGTCCAAGCCCTCTTTGCGCACCACAAGGCCTTTCGCTTCCAGCTTGGCGACGCTCTTGGAAATCGCCGCCGCCTCTAAATGCATATACTCAGCTAACGCTTTTTGCGTTAGCTCGCCCCACTTGTCTAGCGACGTCAGCACCGCCCATTCCGAGGCAGAAATTCCATAAGGGGCCAATACTTGGTTGACACCTTTGTCAATGCCGCGTACCACTTGGTGCAAACCGTGAAAAATTCCATGCAAATCCATCGACACCCTCCTGATTTTACGGTTTTAAAAATACTTAACCGGTTAACTATTTTTTTGTTAGTGTACTCCTTTCCCGCCCCACCTGTCAAGGAAATTACCTTTTCTTTGCCTAACTCAGCAAAAAATTGCCAGAAGAACAGCTTCATAGTCATAAAACTAAAAAGAGGCCCTTCGAGAGAGCCTCTTTTCGCTGCATTCGCTTTCTTATGCGTTTCTCAATAAAGTTACCGATTCTCCAGTTCCGCCTCTGTTATACGGTGCTGTACTGGAACCTTTTCTTTTTCCGCTTTCGGCTTATAGTCCAAAATATAAAAATTCTCCACAATAAAGCAATACAATAAACAGCCCATCGCCAACAGCGCCGCACTAACGATAATTTCCCAGATTGATGGGAAATACAAGCTTTTCCCTTCCATAACCATCGCGGTAATCGCCGTATTCAGGCGGTTCATGATGACCCCTAGACTGGTTAGCACGCCGTAAGTCAGAAGACCGCTCTTCGTCCGCCCCCAAAGGGTAAAAAGAATGCCCAAGGGCACGCAAAGACACAGCCCCATTTCGAAGAAGAAAAACCAGCTCTGCAAATTTCCTTGGAACACCAACGGCCATAATCCTCGCACCGTAAAGTCATGCACCTTCAGCAAAAGGTACAAGAACATCATCACGCCGCCAATATAGGCTAAGCCGCGTAAAACATGGAGCGGCACCGGATGACGAAACACACGGCCAGACAAAATGGATTCCACGCACACCATCGCCGGCCCCACAAAAAAGGACGACAGCAAAAAGTATGCCGGCAGCCATTCGGACCACCACAAAGGATACACCTTGTGCACAGCGATCAAAAAAAGCGCTCCTAAAGACGATTGATGCAGCGTAGGCAGTACAACTCCAATAATCATGAGCACAGGAATCATCTTTTTAAAATACATATGCCATTTCTGGCCGATACGTTCTGTAACAACCTCACCAAATTCCAAAAATTGAATGCTTGTATAAATGGACACACACCAAAAAACTTCAAACAGTACCGATGCATGGCCCCATGAAACAAAAGGCCGCCAGAAATTAAACCATTGGCCGATATCCAAAAAGAGACCAGCCATAACCAGCAGATAGCCTAAAAGAGACGTCAACATGGCCCCCCGGGCCACGGGATAGTAACGGTCCTGATGCAAAATATGCACAATCAGCGCCGTCGAATAACCGCCGCCAGCCAAAGCAACGCCGGTGAGAACGTCAAAAGCGATCCAAAGCCCCCACGGCCACTCATCGCTTAAATTCGTCACAGCGCCCATGCCCGTAACCAGCCGAAAGACAATGACAATAATTCCAAGCAGCGCCACCGCTGTCAGGAAGTACCGTGCAGGCGTCACTGTAAAATTCCAGCCAAACAAGTTAACTTTCATCTTCTTCGCCGCCTTCCTTGTCTTCGTTTTTCAGACGCCGCCGACGCCGCGTATACCAGGACATGCCTACCAAAAAGCCGCCCCAGCCTACAGCCAGCCATGGCGTCTGCGACAAAAATCCCTTTGTATACGCAGGCAAGCTTTTTTCGCCCAGCTTTTCCGGAAAGCCAAGCTGCGCAAAAGGTACATCCGAAAGATATAGCCAGGAGGTACCGCCGATTTCCTTTTCACCATATACCTGATGCACATAAGAACCATTTTGCAAGCGACGATGCGCCTCAGCCAACAACTCTGAGCGCTCTCCGTATAAGAGAGCCTGGGTCGGACAAGCGCCGGTACAAGCAGGCGCCTCTCCCGCAGCTAGCTTAGACGAACAAAACTGGCACTTAGCCACCAGCGGAATTTGCTTGCCCCACTCATACTTGGGCACTTCAAAAGGACAGGCCACCATACAATACCGACAGCCTACGCACAACTCCGGCTGATAGATAACCGCGCCACGCTCATCCCGCTGCAACGCTTTAGAAAAGCAGGCCGACACGCACGCCGGTTCCAGGCAATGCATACACTGTTTTTTCACATACCGCCGCTGGTTTCCAGTTACCTGGCGTTTCTCCAAAATCGTCCAATTGCGTTCGTTCAACTGCGCCTTAGAGCCGCTATGGGGAACCTGCTCATCATAAGCCAGGCCATTCCACAGCTTGCACGCCACCGTGCAGGCTCCGCAGCCAATACAGCGCGTCACGTCTACCAATACGCTTTTCGGCATCACATCCTCCTTTCCGGCTGCGCCTTAGCAACAAAAGCCTGATGTCGATCTTGAAACGAGGTATGCAGCAACGCTTCCGCTTTTTCGCCGCAGGGTTCGCCTAAAAAGGTCTCATATACGTTCCGGGCCTCCCGGCTTTCATGACTGGAACGCAGATCCTGCCTATCCTGCGCCCGCATAGCGGCGATGCGCGCCTGTCGCCCTTCTTCGGTAGGAGGCAATTGGCTCAACGGCTGACCGCCGCCCCCAACACAGCCTCCAGGGCAAGCCATTACCTCAATAAAGTCCCAGCTTCCTTGACCGCGTTGCAGCGCCTCCATCATGGCTCGCGCTTGCCCCAGACCTTGTGCCGCAGCGAGCCGAATCGTTCCATTCGGCAGAGCCAGTTCTGTCTCTCGCAGTCCTTTCAACTCTTCCCGCTGGCGCCACTGTAAGGCTTCTGCAGGCAAGTCCGCTCCTTGCTGCTGCCGCCAGAGACTGCGCGCCACGGCTTCACTCACGCCGCCTCGAGCGCCAAAAATACGGCCGCCGCCGCTGGCGACACCAAAGGGAGCATCAAATTCAGCAGGCGCTAATGTAGGCACAGCTACTCCCTGCCGCTGGAACAACGCCGCTGCTTCTCGCACAGTCAGCACGGCGTCTACCGCCTGCAATCCGGAGGTTTCTTTTTGGCGCAAGCATTCAAACTTTTTCGCAGTACAAGGCATTACGGCTACCGAGAAAATATCCTTAGGCCGCAGGCCATAGTTTTGTCCATACTCAGACTTGAGCAAGGTTCCTAATATCTGCTGCGGCGATTTGACCGTAGACAACCGGGGCAGCCACTGGGGGTAGAAATACTCACAAAACTTCACCCACGCCGGACAGCACGATGTAAAATGCGGCAACGAACCTTTTGCCCAACGTTGCTGGAACTCCGCCGCCTCTTCCCACACCGTCACGTCTGCGGCAAACGCTGTATCAAACACCGCCGCCGCGCCGCCCTGCCGCCACGCCGCCACATGCTGCTGCGCTGTAATACTCCCCGGCGCAAGGCCGAAGGCTTCACCAAGCGACACGCGCGTCGCCGGTGCCAATTGAATCACAGTTTGCCGTCTTTTATCCGCCAGCGCTTCTTGGACGCGCTTTGTATCATCTTTTTCCCGGATAGCACCAGTCGGACAAAAAAGGGCGCATTGACCGCAATGCACGCAAATAGCCGCATCACGCACAGGCAGATCGTATTGACCATATACAGTCTGCACATCCCGACAGACCTGCAGACATTGGCCGCAAAGAATGCATTTGCGATCATCACGGCATAAGGCCGGGTCATCTTCTTCCAAGGACACCCGGCCCCGCAACGCCGCCAAAGTGGTCGCTGGCTGCCGATACTGCGCCGGCAGCCAGCCTCGTCCGCTTACCGTTTCGTGGCCGCAACCGGCGCTTCCTAGCGCTCCAGCAGTTACCCCCACCCCACAGAGGCGTAAAAAATTTCGTCTTGAAATGGAAGTGCTATTTTTTGCGCCCATTTTCTGCCGCTCCTTTGCACAAATTATAGAATGTTTTATATTGTCCGTATTATACTACTTTTAAAACTATTATTCAACTTTATAAAGTGAAAACAATATCATTGTATACACTTTTCTTGAAAGAATACTGTATTATACCTGTAAAACGATATAAAAAAAGAATTGCCTTTATTCATCAAAAGACAATTCTTTCCATACCATTTAATTTTCCTATACTTATATACTACTCGCTTAGGCTTTACCGTTTTTCTTGCAGTCCTCTTTCTGCCGACATTTAGAACAAGAACCACAGCAAGGCGTCACCAACAGAGTCCTACAGCGAGGACAGCGCAGCCCGACCTGAGCGGCAAGAGGAAAAGCGCACGTTGGACATTGCTTCATATATATCAGCCTCCATTCTTAGAGCAGCACCGCAGCAACCAAGCCGCCTACCGCAAAGGCCGCGACCCACGAACCCAGCCAAATAATCGTGCCTTCGACCCGACCGCGCTCTTTAAACATCACCAGCACGGAAGCAATACAGGGTACAAACAAAGTGATTGTCACTAAAGAAACCAGCATCTGCTCCGGCGAAATCGCCATATCCGTCAACCCGGCAGCACCAAAATCACGCCGAATCATACCCATGATAAAAATGGTTGCCGATTCCCGAGGCAGCTTCAGCATGCCTACGGTTACAGGCGCCAACACATCCTGAATAGTTTCCAAAAGGCCAGTCACTTGTAACGTCGTAATAATCAGCGCCCCTACTGCAAATAAGGGAGCCGCTTCCTTTAAGAATGCATACGACTTAGTGGCCATTTTTTTTAAGACATTTTCTAAACGAGGCAGCCGAAGAGGCGGCAAATCGATAAGAAGATCGCTGGTTTCTCCTGGCAATACCCGGCTAAGTACCCGACCAGTCACGCCCAGCACCAGCACCAAAATGCCCACGTACAAGGTCGTATAGTAGGCGCCAATGCCGGACAAGAGCCCCACAATAACGCCCAGCTGCGCCGAACAAGGAATAGCCAGTCCCAAGAGCGCCGTCGCGATGGTTCTTTCCCGTTCCGAGCCCAGTAGCCTCGTCGTAATCGTAGCCATCGTAATGCAGCCAAAACCGAGGATCATAGGAATAATCGCCCGTCCATTAAGGCCAATCAAATTCATCATCCGATCCACCAAGGTAGCCAAGCGCGGCAAATAACCTGAATCCTCCATAATAGAAAGCATAAAATAAAATGCCACAACCAGAGGCAATAAAAGACCCAACACATACGTGACAGTCATCGTCATAAGTCCGAATTCGCCGATCAAAAATGCTCCCAGCACCGATTCTTCAACCACATACCGTCCAATCAGCCCTCGAATCATCGGCTCATAATAGCCTTGCATCAACGTCTCTTCCGTAAAACCAACCACATCTTGGGCCACAAAAACGCCGATGAAATAGAACATCAAGGAAACAGCCAACAGAAAAAATGGCACCCCTGTCGCCGGTCGCAGCATCCACCGCCCTAAACGAGTAGCAAAGTCAACACCTTGCTGTGTCTCACTCAACACATGGCAAACCAGATCATTAACACGATTACGGCGGTCGCTATAGATAGCCTCACGACGATCACCAGTCGCAATACCATGGCGCTCCGCTACATGAGGATCTCCTTCCAACACCAAAAGAGCCTCCGCCTGACTGCCAATGCGATTCAAAGTCTCTTTCAATTCTCGTTGCAACGGTGCTGGCACAAGCCCCGTCCTAGCCTCGTCCAAACGCCCTCGCACCTGTTCTAACCCCTGTCCCTTGACGGCTACTGTAGAAACTACCGGAACGCCTAGCAAATGCTCCAACAGGTGCGCATCTACCAAGATTCCCTTTTGTGCGGCGTCATCCACCATATTCAATGCTACTAGTACCGGAATGCCTGCATCAATCACCTGCAGCGTCAAAAACAAGTCTCGCTCCAAGTGAACCGCATCCACTACGTTCACAATCAAATCAGCTGAAAGAATCACATCCCTGGCCACGCGCTCTTCATCATTAAAAGAAGAAATTCCATATACGCCGGGAGTGTCAATCACAACATCTTCTCCCAGTTTCCCATAGGAAATATCCACCGTCGTACCTGGAAAGTTCGACACATCCACATACAAACCGGTCAAATAATTAAAGAATACCGATTTACCCACATTCGGGTTGCCCACTAAGACAATCTTTCTGGCGCCTGACGGCACCACGCCTTCTAGCGAAGTGTGTCCCAGCCCACAATGCTTTTGTCCTGAGACGTTATTTTCCTTTTCGTGGCAGCAGCTCTTGTTATGACAAGACATATCGGCTGTCTCCTTTTCTAGTTACGCTAAAGCAATTTTAATGGTTTCCGCCAAACGGCGGCCTATGGCAATTTCTTGTTTTCCTTTGGCAAGTACAATAGGTCCAGCCATGATTTTTTCCGCACATTCTACCTCAGCACCTATGGAAATGCCAAAGCGAATGGCTTGCGCTCGTATTTCTTCTTGGGGGATGGCTAAAATGCGTATTTTCTGTCCGCGCTGTACTTGATCTAATGTCATGATGTCCCTCCATGATCTCGATTATCATTATCACGTTAATAGTCAAAAAAATACAAACAGGCTTTGGCCAAGTTTGCAAAACCATTGAAATTAATTATCATTAATTCTTACTTGTATTATACGAAATACCCCCGAACCCTGTCAATGAAAATAATACTCATTACGCAGCCACCATGTACAAAAAACAAATAGGATAAAAGCCAACCACAACAAGTTTTTTTGTGGCATCCCCGAATGTTGCAGCCATTTCAACGGCTGCACTACGCCGCTATAAAGAAGCCCGCCAATGGCTACCCACGCCTGCGGCGAAATCGAATTCTTTACAATAAGCGAAAGCTGACTGCCAATTAAGACAGCCGCCGCTAAAACGCCTACCGCCAAAATATTGAGCACGCCCAAATGCATTTCATCTTGCCACTGCGCGGACAACGCAGCATACAAAAGGGCTCCGCCGCCAAAGGCGCTGCCAAAGAAGCTCAGCCAGATTACCGACGGCGCGGGAGCTCCAGGCAGCGAAGCCAGCGCTGCAGCATGACCGCCCAGTAAAAATGTTCCTAAAAGCCCTCCTAATAAGGCCAGCCACCACGCCATTCCCGGCAGCCGCCTCTCAACAACGCTTGCCAAAAAATAGCAGCCTATCCAAAGGCTTTCTTCAGCCGTCGGCCCCGCTTCCCATATAGAATAAACAGTTAGCTCAGCGGCAACGCCACAACCAGCTAAAAAAAGCATAAGTGGGCGAACTAATCGCGGCTGCTGTCGCCACCGCCCCCACAAAGCCCAAGATAAGCCTACTAGCACTTGCCAGGCCAACCCTACACTCCAAGCCATGACTTTCCTCCAAAATTCGCACAGTTTCAAGGTTCCGCACGACATTTATTACCAAATTTGGTACAATAATAGTATACTTGATTATATCATACTAAAAAAAGTCCCACTCTAAAGGAGGACGCCGTGCATGCACCCCTTTCAAGCCAAGGTTTGTGATATATCAAACATACACGCAGGTATGCGTCTGGCTTCGCCAGTCTATGACTTCAACGGCAAAATGCTGCTCAGCCAGGGAATCGTTTTATCGGCCAAGCACATTTCCCTGCTGCAAAACCTGCTTATCATGCAAGTTACTGTTTGGGAAGATCGACCGCCAAGCCCGCTTACGGACGAGCTGGCAACTGAAGAAGCAGCAGCCGTTGCAGAGGAATTCGATTTCCCTGAAGAAATCGAAGAATCTTCTATTGAACTGTTGCCGGAAAGAAAAGAACCCATTACATCGCCGGCACCTTTTCAAATGCTTTGGGATGCTTTTTGGAGCCAATCGCCCCAGAGTGAATTAAGCATGCATTATCGCCGGTTGCTTGAGGAAATCAAGCATATTTTTTCTTCGGTCCGTTTGCATGGCCGCCTGGAGAGGGAATTGCTCGATACTTTAGCCGGTGATATTCTTGCATTAACTGCTTCACCAGTACAGGTGCTACGCTGTTTGCATTTGCACCCACGGAATTCTCCCTATATATTCCATCACACGTTGCATGTCGCTCTTCTTGCTGCCCTTATCGGCAAGCAATGCGATTTTTCCGAAGAACGCTTGCAATCGCTAACACTGTCGGCACTGCTGCATGACGTAGGAAAGTTGCGCGTTTCTTTGGAGGTGTTGGGTAAGCAACAACCTTTGTCGGAAGACGAGAAAGAAAAAGTTCGTTTGCATTCCCTCCTAGGTTTTCGGTTTCTTCAAAAGCAGAAAGAATACGACTTACCGGTTCTCATGGGCGTTTTACAGCATCATGAACGCTTAGACGGCAGCGGCTATCCCCTGCATACCAAGAGCGATAAAACTCATGTTTTTGCCAAAATTATTGCGATAGCTGACGTATATGACGCCATGACCTCACAAAAAAGCTATGGAACCCAACACAGTTCGTTTGTCGCTTTAGATGAACTTCAAAGCTCAATTCTCTCCGGCCAACTAGATACGCACTGCGGGCAAGCCTTCCTAAAACTCATGCAAAATCATCTTGCAGGCGAATGGCTGGAGCTGACTGATGGCCGTTTTGCACAGCTTCTTTTCTGGGAATTGACCGGCACGCACTCGCTTGTTGTACAAACCCCGGAAAAAGAAGTTTTGGATCTGCAGGGAAACCATCTAGTTCGCCCCTTACGCTTTATCCCTCCTCTTCATTTTGCTGACGGTAACACCCACTAGGCAGCTTACGCTGCGACGAGGATGAACTATGGACATATTTGTAGCTAGACAACCGATTTTCAATACCCACTCCCAAGTGGTCGCTTACGAGCTCCTTTTTCGCAACAGTGAGCTCAACCAAGCAGAATATGTTGATGATAATCAGGCGACCAAAGAGGTTCTGGTTAATGTCTTCCTGCAAATGGGCATTGATACAATTACCGAAGGAAAAAGAGCGTTCGTTAATTTCAGCGCGTCCTTGCTTCAACAGCAGGTTCCGCAGCTTTTGCCACCAGATGTACTGGCCGTTGAAATTCTGGAAACAGTTTCCCCCACGCAGGAGGTTATCGACGCCTGTGTGCAGTTAAAAAAAGACGGCTATTGGCTGGTGCTTGATGATTTCGTCCCATCGCCAGAGTGGTTGCCGTTGGCCAGCATGGCCGATATTATCAAAGTAGACTTTCGCGATGCTAAAAGTCTGCAAACTAAAAACTTTCTCTACCGCCATGGCATCTATCATCCACGTTTCTTAGCAGAAAAAATAGAAACCAAAGACGAGTTTTTACAGGCCCGCGCCCAAGGCTATACTTTTTTTCAAGGTTATTTTTTCAGCAAACCCACTATCCTTTCTCAAAAAGAAATTCCCATTGTCAGCGCCCACCACCTATACCTTTCCCGTGAGCTGCACTCTCGCATTGTCAATATCCATCGCTTTGAAGCCATTGTCAAACGAGATATGGCCTTATCCTACCAACTGTTAAAATACGCTAATTCCGCTTTTTTCGGTTTTCACTCGCCGGTACAATCGATCCGCCATGCTGCGGCTTTGTTAGGACAACGAGAACTATCCAAGTGGATTGCCTTAGTAACCTTACGCAATCTCAGCAGCGAGCAACCCCCGGAGCTCCTGCATCTCGCCGTCATCCGCGGTCGACATTGCGAACTGTTAGCCGAACATCTTTCAACCTCTATGCCTCCTGATTATTTCTTCTTCACTGGCTTGTTTTCACTTTTAGATGCGTTTTTAGGACGACCTCTCAAAGATATTCTTTCCTATCTCCCTATTCCAGATGATGTCTGCCAAGCTTTATTAGGTCTGCCAAACACGCTACGCCTCTTGCTGGATCTGGTTATTGCGTATGAAAGAGGAGACTGGCCCCAAGTATTGCAGTATAGCCGCCAACTCCCCCTACCTTCAAGCCAGTTAGCTCCCAACTACTTGTCCGCAATCTCTTGGGAAAAAGAATTTTTTCGGGAATAAAAGCAAAAACGCTTCGCATTTCGCATGCGAAGCGTTTTTTTCGTTTAAGGCCGAATCACATCTACGCCCATAAAAGCGCGCAGTACCTGCGGTACCACTACCGACCCATCAGCCTGCTGATAGTTTTCCAAAATGGCCGCCACGGTCCGGCCAATGGCCAAGCCGGAGCCATTCAATGTATGCACATACTCTGGTTTGGACTTCGTGTCCCGCCGGAATTTGATATCCGCCCGGCGCGCCTGGAAATCCTCAAAATTAGAACACGAGGAAATCTCCCGGTATGTGTTGAAACTGGGCAGCCATACTTCCAAGTCATACGTTTTAGCCGAAGAAAAACCAATATCGCCGCTACAAAGAGTAATAACTCGATAAGGCAATTCCAACAGTTGCAGAATACGCTCGGCATTGCCCACCAGTTTTTCCAGTTCGTCATAAGAGTTTTCCGGCAGGCAGAATTTAACCATTTCCACCTTGTTAAACTGATGCTGCCGGATAATGCCCCGGGTATCCCGACCAGCCGAACCCGCTTCCGCGCGGAAGCAAGCACTGTAGGCAGTATAGTACCGCGGTAAATCTTTTACATCCAAAATTTCGCCGCGATGCAAATTCGTAATCGGCACTTCTGCTGTCGGAATCAGGTAATAGTCCAAACCTTCCAGTTTAAACATATCTTCAGCAAACTTCGGCAACTGTCCCGTGCCAGTCATGCTTTCCTTGTTAGCGATAAACGGAGGAAAAAATTCGGTATAGCCGTGTTCGCGAGTATGCACGTCCAGCATGAAATTAATCAAAGCTCGCTCTAGGCGAGCTCCCAAGCCCCGGTAAAACGTAAACCGAGCTCCAGTCACTTTGGCACCGCGCTCAAAATCAAGAATTCCCAGTTCTTCGCCTAAATCCCAGTGAGCTTTCGGTTCAAAGGAAAAAGAAGGAACTTCGCCTACGCGACGCAATTCCGGGTTATCCGCTTCATCCCGGCCCACCGGCACGGAAGCATGCGGTAAGTTAGGAATGCTGAGCAGAATCTCCTTCAGCTCCGCTTCCACCTGGCGCACCAGCTCGTCCAACTCGGAGATTTGCTCTCCGACACTGCGCATTTCCAAAATCAAAGTCTCAGCATCTTCTTTGGCTTTTTTCAGTCGGCTAATCTCTTGCGAGACTGTATTGCGCCGGCTTTTCAGCGCTTCCACTTCCGTCAACACTTCCCGGCGCTTTTTCTCCAAAGCCAAGAAATCATCAAGCGTTAAGGCGCTGCCTCTTTTCTGCAATCCTGCCAGCACCGCTTCGGGATTTTCCCGCACAAATTTCATATCCAACATGACAGCTGAACCTCCTGACAGCAAAATGACACCCCCGCCTGAGAGTGCCGAAACGCATCCTTCCTCAGCGGAAGTGGCTTTTTTTGCTTGCTATGTACTTTCCCATTTTACAATAATGTTCTTTCCTTTGTAAAGGAAAACCAGGGATATGGTCGAAGTTAAGAAAGAATAACACTTTTACGATGAGGTGATTCCATGTCTTTTCCCAGCCACGAGAATCTAGAGGAAGCCTTACAGCAATGCACCGCCTGCCCCTTATGCAAGGATGCCATCGGTCCTACTTCTTGCAACGGCAGCATTACCAGCCCGCTGGTCATTGTCGGTGAAGGCCCCGGAGGCGTCGAGGATGAGTACGGCGTACCCTTGGTAGGCCCTTCTGGCAAGCTCTTAGATAAGGCGCTCTGGAGTGTAGGTATCACTCGCGACTGCATCTACACCACCAATGTCCTAAAGTGCCGTCCTAAAGGCAATCGCACCCCCACAGTCGAAGAAGGCGCCTTTTGCGCCAGTCATTGGTTGGACGAAGAACTCAGCCTAATAAAACCAAAAGTGATTATCGCTCTAGGCAGCGTAGCTTTAAAATATCTCAAAGGCCCTCAAGGTCGCATTACGAAAGACCGCGGCCAATGGTTCGAGACTAAATATGGTATTCCAGCCATTGCTACCTACCATCCGGCCTATTTGCTGCGCCTGACCGGCCCGGCCTTAGTTAAGGCGAAGTGGGAGGTCTTCTACGACTTGCAGGCTGCGGTAACCAAATGTAAGGAAGAGGCACCCGACTGGACGTCTAAAAGCGACGAACCCACTGATTTACTATCCTTATACGAAGAACGAAGAAACAACCGCCGCATACGAACAAGAGAAGCCGAGTGAACAAGAGAGTGCGAAGGCGTCTTGTAGCACTAGTATATACGGAATAAGAAACCGGCATCACAATTTTGTGATGCCGGTTTCTTATTTCCAAAATCCATGCTAGCGGATTCGGAGGCTTTATTAAAAGCTAAAATTCATTCTATCAAGGTTTAATGGTTTCACGATAAAATTGTTTGCCGTCTTTCATTTCAATGATAACGGCGCTCTTCACGGCGTCATGCTTTTCGTTCAAAGTCAGATCGCCAGTAACAGCCGGGAAGTTTTTGGTAGCTGCCAGTGCTTCGCGAATTTTCTGTGGTTCTGCGCTACCGGCACGCTTGATGGCGTCAACCAACGCATACGCAGCGTCGTACCCAAGAACCGCCATGGCATCCGGCAATTGACCGTATTCTTTCTGGTACGCTTCTACGAAAGCGCGAGATTTGGGGCTCTTATCTTCTACCGAGTAGTGATTGGTGAAGTACGTATTATTCAGGGCAGCCCCACCACCGATTTCAGCCAGCTTAGGAGAATCCCAGCCGTCCCCGCCGACAAAGGCAGCGGTAATACCTAGTTCACGAGCCTGCTTAACGATTTTGCCTACTTCTTCATAATAGCCTGGCAAATAAATGACATCGGGATTGGCAGCTTTGATGTTGGTCAGGATCGTTTTAAAATCTTGATCTTTCTGCAAGTAAGCTTCTTCAGCCACTACCGTACCGCCGCCAGCGGTATAAGCCGGTTTGAATACCGCTACCAGGCCTTTACTGTAATCGCTGGAGTTATCAACCATGATCGCCGCTTTTTTAGCTTTCAAGGTGTTAAGAACAAAGTTGGCGCCAACCGTCCCCTGGAAGGGATCGATGAAGCAAACGCGGAAGGTGTAGTCTTTGGCTTTACCGGACGCTTCATTAATAGTTACCTTAGGGTTGGTCGTTGCTGCTGCTACGAAAGGAATTTTGTTGGCTTCCGCTACACTGGAAGCGGCAATGCCGTTGGAGCTGGTGGTGAAACCCGTTACAGCCACAACCTTATCTTGGCTGATTACTTTGGTCATCGCGTTGGAGGATTCCGAAGGCTCCCCTTTATTGTCGGCGACAACCAGCTGAATT
This sequence comes from uncultured Anaeromusa sp., assembly GCF_963676855.1. NCBI lineage: Bacteria > Bacillati > Bacillota > Negativicutes > Selenomonadales > Sporomusaceae > Anaeromusa > uncultured Anaeromusa sp. The sequence goes on along the minus strand of NZ_OY781460.1, from coordinate 1,352,841 downwards.
TGCTTGCCCAGCACCCCGCCGTTAGCGTTGATTTCCTTAAAAGCCAGCTTAGCGCCGTTAGCCGCCGCCGTCCCGAAGGAAGCCGTGTTGCCTGTCAACTCGTATACCACGCCGATCTTGATGTCTTTACTGGAGGATCCTCCACAGCCAGCAATCAAACCGGTAGTCAGCGCCAATGCGCTCAGGAGGGCTGCCATTTTTTTCATTTTCATCATACGCTTCTCTCCCTTTCACTTATGTTCTTATTTCAAGACACCTTGTCGCTTCTTGCCATTCCTCCTCTCGCCACTTGTTTTTGCATTACATGGCTCCCCATACTCCCTGCCTACGCGGCATCCACAAAAAAAGAAAGGCTTCTGGAAAGAACAGCATGCTGTTCTTTCCAGAAGCCTCGTTGCCTCATACATCAATCTGAAGTACATCTTTAATTTGATCTTCATTATACTTGGCTGCGATTCATTTTACAAGCATTTTTTTCTAAATATGGTTATTTCTTGCTTACAATTATAATCTTTCGCAAATGGATTTTGCCTGCATGAACAACAGCAGATAGTCAGCACCACCGGCTTTGGAGTCGGTGCCGGACATATTAAAGCCGCCAAAAGGCTGTACGCCAACCAAAGCGCCTGTGCATTTGCGGTTAAGATAAAGATTCCCTACATGGAAATCTCGCCGCGCCTGCTCCAATTTGACACGATTCTGAGAAAACACAGCGCCAGTCAAGCCATATTCCGTATCATTGGCAATCGCCAATGCATGATCATAGTCTTCGGCTTTAACCACTGCCAACACCGGTCCAAAAATTTCTTCTTGCGCAACGCGAGCATGGGCGTCCACATCGGCAATGACTGTCGGTTCAATAAAATAGCCTGCTGCATCGCCGGCTTTACCGCCAACGACAATCTTGCCTTCACTTTTACCGATCTCAATGTACTCTAGGATTTTCTTATAGGCGTTTTCATCGACCACAGGGCCCATGTTCATCGCTGGATCCGCAGCACAGCCTACTTTCAAAGTCTTAGTTTTAGCCACTACTTTAGCCAGCACTTCATCGTAAACATCAGCCACAATAATAGCCCGGGAGCAAGCAGAGCATTTTTGCCCCTGGAAACCGAAGGCCGAGGCGACAATGCCTGCCGCCGCTTCTTCCAAATTGGCTTCGCTATCGACAACAATCGCGTCCTTACCGCCCATTTCCGCGATAACCCGTTTAATCCATTTCTGCCCTGGCGCTACATCGGCAGCTAATTTATTAATGCGCAGGCCCACTTCTTTGGAGCCGGTAAAGTTGATGAATCGCACCAAAGGATGCGTCGTCAAATAGTCGCCAATGGTGCCGCCGCTACCGGGAAGATAATTGATAACCCCCTCCGGGAATCCAGCTTCCGCCCAAACTTCCATCAATTTAGCAGCCACTACCGGCGTAGCACTAGCTGGCTTAACAATGACCGTATTGCCGGCTACCGTCGCCGCAGCGGTCATACCCGCCAAAATAGCCAAGGGGAAATTCCATGGCGGAATAACCACGCCAACGCCAAGAGGGATATACACACATTCGTTAGTTTCTCCCGGATAAGGGTATACAGACATGCCTTTGGCATAATGCAGCATCTGGCGTGCATAATATTCCATAAAATCAATGGCTTCTGCCGTATCTGCATCGGCTTCCGGCCAAGTTTTACCCGCTTCTTCCGTCAACCAAGCGGAAAATTCGAATTTACGACGCCGCAAAATGGCTGCCGCTTTGAACAAAAGAGACGCCCGCACCTGCGGCGCTACTTGTTTCCAGCTTTCAAAGGTTCTTGCCGCTACTTGCACGGCTTTTTCCGCCAAGTCTGTATTCGCCCGGGCCACGGTTCCCACTACCTCGCTGGTCAAAGACGGATTCAACGAAGTAATCCGAGCTTCGGTATTAACTTCCATACCATCAATAATCAAAGGATAATAGGCGCCTTTTTCCGCAGCAACTTTGGCCAAAGCCGCCTCCATTTGCTGTCGATTGCTTTCTTGGCTAAAATCGGTAAACGCTTCATTTTTGTATTCAATCATCTTCTAAGCCTCTTTTCTATTTATAGTTGTGCTTTCTTTATACCACCGACGGTTCGACAAATAATTCGCCTTCTTCAAAGCGTTCCGCTCGGAACACGTCTACTGGCAGCGTAGTCTGCTGTCCCAGCACTAGCTGTGCCATTAATTCGCCGGTAATAGGAGAAATCATAAAGCCATGGCCGCTGAAACCGGCTGCCGTGAAGAAACGGGGCTGACAAGGAGCGCTGCCTAAAATAGGCGTCCGATCCGGACACATATCGTACACACCCGCCCATTGGCGCACAACCTTCAAGCCGGCTAGCGGAGGCAATAGTTTGGTGACGCGCTGCGCCATGGCCTCTAAGAAATGCCAGCTGGAAGTCATATTCAAAGTTTCCGGTTCGTCCGGATGTCCAATACCCATAATAAAGCTGCCATGAGGGCTCTGCTGGCAATACAAGTTGTGATAGAAGCTCATAACCATGGGTTCCATGACGGCCTCCACCGGCTCGGTTACCAGAATTTCATGGCGCTCTGGGAAGATAGGCAGTTCAACGCCAGCCATCCTGCCCACCCATTTAGCATGCCCGCCAGCGGCATTGACAACCGTATCGGTTAAAATATCGCCCTGCGCCGTACGCACGGCTACAATCTTAGATCCTTCAGTGACAATATCCGTCACTTCGCAAAAGGTGCGGATTTCTACGCCTTGCTTGCGCGCTGCCGCTGCATAAGCTTCGGTAACGCGAAACGGGTTGCAATGACCATCTTCGGCACAGAAGGTCGCCCCCAGCATGCCTTCAGTGTTCAACATCGGCACAATTTCTTTCGATTCTTCCGGTGTCACCCAAGAGGCTTCAATTCCCAGTTGCTTTTGAAGCTGCAAGTTTTTCCGGAACTGATCTTCCATTTTCTTGGTATACGCCAATAGTAAATAGCCGCCCTGTTCAAACTCAATATCGACGTCTACTCCCAAATACTCTGGCAGATGAGAAAACATCCTGACACTTTCCCTGGACAAAAGGCAGTTGGTCTCAGTGCCCCACTGCATGCGCACCCCGGCTCCACAACGGCCGGTAGCGCCACTAGCGAGATATCCTTTTTCAAGAAGAATTACTTTGCCGGCACCCAAGCGGGCCAAATTATAGGCTATGGAGCAGCCTACAACGCCGCCGCCGATGACCACTACATCTGCTTTACTTTTCATCCTCTGCCCCTCCTGCCAGCACACCCAACGAAATCGGCGCTGTCGGCGGCCGGAAGGTGGGCAGTGCAACTTCTTCAACTTTCCGGCCTGTTGCCGTTGCAATTTCCTGGGCAATCAACGGCATGCAGGTCCGGCCTTGACAGGGTCCCATCCCGCAACGACAAGCACGCTTCACTTCTTCCAGCGAATGATCTCCCTTGGCAATGCGTTCGCGGATTTCTCCTAAGGAAATGTCTTCACACCGACAAATTATAGTCTCGTCTTTCATGATTTTGCCTCCTTCCGGCGAACAAAACGAACGGCGTCCACCTGCGCTTTTGCCACAGCCAGCCACAGCACATGGGTCTTATTGGCGCTGCGTTGCACGCGGAGCACTTTCACATCGACTATTGGTTCTCCCTCGCGATTGCAACCAGCAAGAATCTCTCCCTCCTGGGGCAATGGTGAAAACTCATAAGGCAGTTTCAATAAGGCTTCAGTCTCACTATATTGATAATCTGTCACAACAATAGCCAGCCCAGGACAATGGGTTAAGCAGATGCCGCAGCCGTTGCATTTCGCTTCATCTAATTTGGGCCGTTCATGAATGGGAGCTACCGTAATGGCACCGCGCGGACAAGCATCGGCGCAGGGATTGCAGGGAATCTCCTGGTAGCACTCGATAATGGCTACAGAACCTTCTTTTTTTCTTGCTTCACTAGGAAGCACTGCTGCAATCTGCTCTTTATCCGGAATTCCAGTTGTTGCCAGCATCTTACATCGCCTCCTCAAAGGTTACTTTGCACAAGCCCTTGCATACTTTGAGGCTCGTCGGACCGGAACGCAAGGCAGCTAATTGACCTTTCGCCTGCTGATACTGCTGTTGAAAACTCGGTAAATGCATCCCTAATGAAAACGCTGCATACAAACCGGCAATTTTACCTTCTACCATGGCGGCCGAAGCTTCTTCCACTCCCGCTACATCGCCAGCTACAAAGATTTCTTTTCTCGACGTCATCAAATTGGCATCCCGCCACGGCACATAACCGCCCAGTTCTTTCACAAAGGTCATATCGCAGCCAGCCTGCCAAAGGAGTTCTGTAAGCGGTGACAGACCTACCGACAAACACAGTCCGTCTGCTTCCAAAGTTTGCTCGCTCCCCGGCACTAACTGCCATTTATCATCTAACTTGCCAATGGTAACCGCTTCCAAGCTTTCTTTGCCATGCGCCGCCACCACCGTATGAGAGGTGTAAATGGGAACGCCGCAGCGTCTAACTTTCGACGCATGCACCCAATAACTGCCTATGGTTGGAGCGCCTTCGACAATGGCCGCTACCTCTACGCCCGCCTGTAAAAGTTGGTAGGCTACAATAACGCCAATATTGCCAGCCCCAAGCATGATTACCCGTTTACCCGGCAGTACGCCGTGCACATTCATCAGCGTCTGTACCGCACCCGCTCCATAAATACCAGGCAAGTCTGAATTGGGAAAAGGCAGCGTTTTTTCTGCTGCGCCGGTTGCTACGATCAAGCGTTTCGCTTTAATCTTATGAAAAACGCCCTTGTATTCAGCCGTTACAATACCATCTTCTTGGTAAATGCCCAGCGCCGTACCCCCGCACCACACTTCAATTCCTGGCTGTTCCGCCACTTCCGCCAGCAAGCGCTCTGCAATAGCTACGCCTCGTTCACCGGCAAACTCTTCCTTGGACCCAAAAAATTTGTGAGTCTGCTTGATCAGCTGACCGCCCAAGTGAGCTGAACGCTCCAAAAGCAGTACTTGCGCCCCCGCCGCGGCAGCCTCCTTAGCGGCGACTAAACCAGCAGGGCCGGCGCCGATAATTAAAATGTCACATGTTTTTATCATTTCAAGTACCCATTTCCTTTCTGGGTTTCTACCTGCATGCCAGCCTGTAAAGGCTCCACGCAAACCCGAACATTGGGTACGCCGTCAACCGTCATCAAACAAGACGAGCAATTTCCTATAGCGCAAAACAGGCCGCGCGGCCGATTGTGGCGGTGGCTGTGGCGCAACGCCCGTACACCTGCCGCATGCAAAGCGGCGGCAATGGGTTCTCCGGCCCTGCCGTTTAAGGTCTGACCGTCAAAAGAAAATTCAACCAGTCCCTCTTGAGGGAACTCTAAAATCGGATGTTCTGTAATTCTCATGCTTCCCAACACCTCCTGCCTTTTATATAGCAAAGTCCATGCCAAAACGAACGAGATGTTGAAAGAGCTAGTGTTTATAAGACTTAGACGCAAAAAGACGCGCTGTTTCCAGACGCGTCTTTGCGTACATTCCGTCTATTTTTAGACGTTTTTGTCGGTCTATCGTCAATCCAGTTCTAATTGACGCAGCTTATAATAAAGAGTCGTCCTGGGAATACCAAGTTTTTTGGCAGCAGCCGCTTTGTTGTAGTGGTTTTCCTTCAGCACGCGGCGAATGACTTCTTTTTCCCATTGATTCGAGGCATCAGCCAAGTTGAAATTCCCCTTGGCAAGCATGGGCGGCAAGGGGCGGTGCTGCATCCACTCCTGCGGCAGATGGCGGCTTTCCAGCACATCTCCTTCCGCCAGCACTACGATGCGCTCCAGGACATTGAACAATTCCCGCACATTACCTGGCCAAGCATGATCGAGCAGCATGACCATCGCATCTGGGGCTACCTTGGTAATCAGCTTGCCATATACCGCACCAAAGTGCTGCAATCCCTTATGCACCAATTCTGGAATATCATCGCGGCGCTCCCGCAGCGGTGGCAGCCACAAGGTGACAACATTTAGACGGTAGTATAAATCCTCGCGAAATTCCTTACTCTCCACCATTTCTTCCAGATCCCGATGGGTCGCCGCCACAATACGCACATCTACACGTACAGGGTTCGAGCCGCCTACACGATAAAAGCTCTTCTCCTGCAGCGCCCGCAGCAGCTTGACCTGCGCTTCCTTTGGCATATCGCCAATTTCATCCAAAAGCAGCGTACCTTCATGAGCTTCTTCAAGCAAGCCAGCCTTCCCTTTGCGATCCGCGCCGGTAAAAGCGCCGCCTTGGTAGCCAAAAAGTTCACTCTCAAAAAGGCCTTCCGGAATGGCACCGCAATTGATAGCCACAAAAGCGCCGCTGCGTCCGCTTGCCTGATGCAGTGCCCGGGCAAAGAGTTCCTTGCCGCAGCCGCTTTCTCCTCGAATAAGCACCGGTGCTGGCGAGGTCGCTACGCGCCGTCCCATGGCTATGGCTTCTTGAATGCCTTGACTATGCCCATAAATCGAGGCAAAGGAATCTACCGCCCGGCCTTCAATGCGTTGCTGCAGCGCTACCATCTCTTCGCTGGTGCGAAAAAGTTTTTCATTCAGTTGAACTACTTCGGTAATATCACGCTCAGCGCAAACACCTCCGACATTCCGTTCCGCCAAATGCACCGGCATGGCGTTAATGAGTACATGCTTGTCCGGGCAGGGAGTGTGATAGCGCCCACGGACTTCTTTGCGTTCCTGCACCACCTGGGTCAAAAGCAGATTAGAAAAAAACATACCAATATGCTTACCGACAATCTCCTCAGAAGAGATCCCGTACAAGTCTGTGGCATAGCGATTCCAAGCCACAACGCAGTCACGTTCGTCCACAATACAGACGGCTTCATCTACGGCGGCCAGCACCGCATTCAAACGAGCCTCCATACAGGCAAGACGCTCTTGCAATTCGGTTATTTCCAAAGCTCCCTCACGAAACTCTTCCATCTCGCACCCTCCCTGCAAAGACAAAAAGCCGCCTTGATTACTCAAGGCGGCCACACTGCCGTTATCTTATCTAAAATACTGCTCTAATTATAACGTCTTTGCAACGTCTTTTCAATACTTAGCCTTTTGATTCTTGTTCCATATTTCGACGTAGGAGTTCACGAATCGCAACGCTTTCTTTCAGGTGCAAAGCCTGCTCCAATAAATCGTCCGCTTCTTGCCGAGACAAAGAGCGAACCCGTTCCTTCACGCGAGGCAGCGCCGGAGCGCTCATACTGAGCTCGTCAAAACCCATGGCCACCAATAACGGCGTCGCCAGAGGATCGCCAGCCATTTCACCACACATACCGACCCAAATGCCGGCCTCGTGCGCCGCTTGCGCCGTCTGCTGAATCAAGCGCAGTACCGCTGGATGAAAATGACTGTAAAGATTGCTGATTTTAGGATTGCCCCGATCTACCGCCAACGTGTATTGCACCAGATCGTTTGTACCGATACTGAAAAAATCACATTCCTGCGCCAATAACGGTGCCATAGCTGCCGCCGCTGGCGTCTCCACCATGATACCCAGCGGTATATCTGCTACAAAGGATTTCCCTTCCTTTTGCAGCACTTCGCAAGCGCGCTGCAAGGCCAACCGAGCTTGACGAATCTCCTCTACCTGACTCACCATGGGCAGCATAATAGCAGCCTTGCCATGTACCGCCGCTCGCAGGATGGCTTTTAACTGCGGTAAGAACAGATCCTCCCGCTCCAGACTGATTCGAATGGCCCGCCAGCCCAAGAACGGATTATCTTCTTTGGGAACTTGCAAATAATGCAAGGGCTTATCGCCGCCAATGTCCATCGTCCGAATGACGCACAGCGCCCCTTGGCAGCCTTCAATGGCCGCTTTATACGCCTGATACTGTTCTTCTTCGTCCGGCGCCTGCTCATGGCCCATAAAAAGAAATTCCGTACGAAAAAGGCCAACCCCTTCCGCACCATACCGTACAGAGTTCTCCATATCTTGAGGCGAACCGATATTAGCCGCCAAGATCATTTTCAGACCGTCCGCCGTCACTGCCGCTTCACCCGCCAGCGACAAATCGCGTTCGAGCTGCTCTGCTTCCCGTTGAATCTGCGCCAAAGCCTGTTCGCATGTTTTCGCATCCGGCTCCACCCAGATCTCCCCGCGCCCCGCATCCACAAAGACTTCCTGACCGCTAACCAAACGGGGCAACACTTCATTTAAGCCCACAATAGCCGGAATTCCCCGGGCTTTAGCAATAATCACCGCATGAGACGTCGTGCTGCCCTGTCCCAGCAAAACCGCTTTTACCGCTCCGGCTGGCAATGCTGCCAAATATGACGGCTCTAAATCCTCCGCCGCTAATACAGCACCGCCCTCTGCAGGCTTAATCTCCTGTAACCCCAGCAAAACCCTGGCGATACGTTTGCCGACATCGCGCACATCGGCTGCACGCTCCCGCAAATAGGCGTCATCCATGGCCTCAAACATGGCCGCATACTGTTCGCTGGCCTCTAGCGCCGCCGCCGGAGCGCCACCACTGACCGCCTCTTGCATCGCTGTCAGCAAGGCCGCATCCTGGGCCATCAATTGATGCGCCTCTAAAATTCCTGCCTGCTCGTTTTGGCCGGCTTCTCTGCAGCGGCCAGCCGCCTCTTCCAGTTGCATCGCCGCTATCGCCGTTGCTGACTCTAGTTTTTTTAGTTCTTCCTCTGTTGCCGCTGGCGCATACGTCTTTAATGCCGCCGCCAGTTCATCTCGCAACACCAAAAGCGGCCCCATGGCGCTGCCAGGCACCACAGCTAGCCCTTGCAGCTTTTCCATCTTCTTACTCCTCTCCGAAACGACGTTCCACCAGCTCCACTAGTGCTTGTACGCAAGCGGCTTCGTCTTCGCCAGTCGCGGAAATCTTCAACTCCGCATTCTTGGTCACACCTAGCGACATAACGCCCAAAATGCTCTTAGCGTCGGCGCTTTTACCATTGCCTTCTATGATAACTTTGCTTTTAAATTTGGCCGCCTGCTGCACAAACTGCGCCGCCGGCCTAGCATGCAAGCCTGTGGGATTTGTAATCTGAACAATTGCTTCCATATGAATTCTCCCCTTCTATTCCTATAACTTATGCAATTCCCTGGCGCCTTCTGCGGTTGCCACCACCGAAGCCAACGAACTCCCCAAAGATGCTTCAACCGCCGCGCTGATAGCGCCTTCTAAAATCGGCGCATCTGCTATCTGTACGCGCTTGCGCAATTTTTCATCCAAAAATTCTAGCGCCGTTTCCGCGCTGAGTACCGCACTTCCCAGGTCGGCTAAAATCACCACACCTTCCCCCACATCCGCCTGCGCAATGCGCTCCGCTACCATCGTCGCATCAGTGCCAATACCGCCGTCCGCCGTGCCGCCAGCGGCCAAAATCTTCTGTTCCGCTCGCGCCATCTGCGCTGCCATTTCACAAATTCCCTCCGCTACTTTGGCGCTATGGGATACGATTACAATGCCTACCATGCTATCCCTCCTATTTCTCGGCCAATTGCCGGTACAAAGTCTGCAGCATCAAGGTTGTCGAAGTAGCGCCGGGATCTTGATGACCGATGCTGCGTTCGCCCAGATAGCTGGCGCGCCCCTTAGTAGCAATAATGGTTTTAGTGTACTCAACCCCAGCCGCCGCAGCGGTTTGGGCCGCTTCCAAACATTCCAGCATGGTCTTGCCATCTTCTCTGGCCTGTGTAAACGCCTCCGTTGCAGGCTCCAGAGCATCTAGAATGGTCTTTTCCCCTCGCGTTGCCTTGCCGCGTTCTTTAATCCCGCCGACTGCCGCTTCCAGCATTTTCTGCGCCGTTTCTTCGTCGACCAGCTCTTTTCCTTGCGCCGCGCCGGCCGCCCTCAAAAACGCCGTACCATATAACGGCCCTGCTGCGCCGCCCACCGTAGAAATCAAGGTCATGCCCACCAGTTTCAGCGCCGCGCCGACATCGCCTTCAGGCGCTCCGGCCAGTTTCGTTTTAACCGCCTCAAAGCCACGGGCCATATTAATGCCATGATCACCATCACCAATAGCCGCATCCAAGTCCGTCAAAAATTGTTTTTCCTCTATTACCATAGCTCCCACCGCATTGATGAGTTCTGTTGTTTTCGTATTCATTCTCGTTTCCTCCCATCGTCCGTTTGAAGAAAAGCAGCGGGTGCTCTCACCCGCTGCCAGCACCCTTTTCTCTACCGCCAGGAAACCAGCGGTTTCGCACCAAGTGGTTACATAGAACTTTTAAAACTGTACCAAAGCCGGCGTATCCGCCGGGGCCAACAGTAACGCTTTTAGTTCCGCATCCAATTTCAACAAAGTAATGGAGAATCCGGCCATTTCCAGGGAAGTCATGTAGTTGCCCACAAAGGTCTTGGTAGTTTTGATCCCTTTAGCAGCCAACGTTTCCGCCACCTTACGGTTCACAATGTACAGCTCCATCAACGGCGTAGCGCCCAGGCCGTTAACCAGCACAGCCACTTCGTCTCCTGCAGCCAAAGCAATATCGGCAAAAATTTTATCGAGCAAATGCGCCGCAATTTCATCCGCCTTTTTCACGGTTTCGCGATGCGTACCCGGTTCGCCGTGAATACCCATGCCGATTTCCATTTCGTCTTCGCCCAAAACAAAGCTAGGCTTGCCTGCCGCCGGCACGGTGCAAGGCGCCAGCGCCATCCCCATGGAGCGCACATTGGCAACAACCTTTTCCGCTACGGTTTTGACTTCCTCCAAGGAAGCGCCTGTTTCCGCCTTGGCACCGGCAATTTTATGCACAAACACTGTTCCGGCAATGCCGCGACGCCCGGTAGTCCAAGTGCTGTTTTCTACAGCTACGTCATCGTTGACAACCACTTTTTCCACTTTTATGCCGTCAGCATCCGCCATTTCCGCAGCCATTTCGAAATTCATGATATCGCCGGTATAGTTTTTAATAACCAGCAGGACTCCTTTACCGCCGTCTACCGCTTTCACCGCTTCATATACTTGATCAGGGGTTGGAGATGTAAACACCGCTCCAGCTACGGCTCCATCCAGCATGCCTTTACCGACAAAACCGCCATGAGACGGCTCATGGCCGCTGCCGCCGCCGCTGACCAAGGCCACCTTACCCTTTACAGGAGCCTGGGCGCGCACGATAATGTCAAAGCCCTCTACACGACGCACATATTGAGGATGTGCCGAGACAACCCCCTGAAGCATTTCCTCTACAACTTGCTCGGGTACATTAATGACTTTTTTCATCCTTAATTCTCCCTTCCGCCGGTCTGACCGGCTTGCCGTTTCCGTAGAGTATAATAGCAAAACCCATGCCAACTCGTTTTTGCTGCCATCAAGCCTCCTTTCCCTTTACTTCTTGGTAAAAAAGAACAGACATCTCGTTTTTTGTTGGTAAAAAAGAACAACTAGTCCGTTTTTACCCAAGATGTCTGTTTTTCCAAGCCATACTTGCGAGCCTTCGCCGCTATGGTTTTATGCGTCAACCCTAACGCCTTGCCTGCGGCATTATAACTGCCGCAGCGTTCCAACGCTAAAGCGATAATATTTTTTTCATACTCCGCCCAGGGCAACAGCGACTTTTCCTGGCGCAAAGCCGGCAAAACCGGTGCCACGTCCATCTCCTGGCGCAAATAGAGCGGTAAATCCTCCAAGCCCAACTGAACCCCTTCGGTCAACGTCACCATACGTTCTACTACATTCTCTAATTCCCGCACATTACCAGGCCAATTGTACTCTTGAAACGCTTTAATAGCTTCTCTCTGAAAGCCTTGGCAGGAATATCCTTCGCGCTGGGAAACCTTTTCTAAAAAGTGCTCCGCCAAGAGCGGGATATCTTCTTTACGTTCTCGTAATGGAGGCAACAGCACTGGTACTACATTCAAGCGATAGTACAGATCCTCTCGAAATTCACCGGCCGCCATCATAGCCTCAAGGTCCCGATGCGTTGCGGCAATAATTCTCACGTCCACGCGCACCGTCTCTTCGCCGCCGACTCGCTCAATCTCCCGCTGCTGCAACGCCCGCAGTAACTTTACTTGCATGGTCTTGTCCATTTCGCCAATTTCATCCAAAAACAAACTGCCGCCGTCCGCCAGTTCAAACCGCCCCAATTTCCGCCTCACGGCCCCAGTAAAAGCGCCTTTCTCGTGTCCAAAAAGCTCACTTTCTAAAAGAGCCGAGGGAATGGCGCCGCAGTTAACTCGTATAAACGGCCCTCGGGCTCGCGGGCTGGCATAATGAATACCTTCGGCAACCAGTTCCTTTCCAGTGCCGCTTTCGCCGCGAATAAGCACCGTAGCCTGCGCCGCTGCCGCCTTTGAGGCCATCGCCAGACAGTCCCTCACCTTACCGCTGCGGCCAATGAAATTCCGAAAAGCCGTATGAGGCCTCTTCGTACGGAGCAGTTCTTCTTCCAAATAGTCCGCCCGCGCATTCGCCTGGTTCAGCTTGTCCGCCAGCAATTGCAGTTCCGTCGTATTCTTACTGACCGACAGCCCGCCAGTCAATCTGCCGTCCACAAAAATCGGATTAATATTCGAAATCAACGTCACGCCGCTGCGTTTGCGGCTGATGCTTCCCAACACCGCTTGGCCGCTTGTCAGCATCAAACTGCGTCCACCGCCGGGAGAAATCCCCCCTACACACTGTCCCAAAAGTTCTTCACGGCTTTCACCGCACATCGCCACATACGCGTCATTGACATAGGTAATCACGCCTTCCTTATCAAAGACGCAAATGCCATCCTGAACTGATTCTAAGATCAGCTGCAGACGCTCTTTCAGTTCTTTAACCGCTTGCAATTCCCCGGAAACGCGCTCTAAGATCGAAATATCCTCAAAAACAGCCACAGCACCGCAAACCTTGCCGTCAATCATAAGCGGCGTCCGATTGGTAATCGTTACAGAAGCTCCTGTACGCTGGCGCTGTCCCAACTCTGCCTGGCCGGTTTGGTTGACAATATGCAACCGTGAACCAGGAATGGCTTCATATACCTTGCGGCCTATGACTTCCGACGCTGCCACACCCATAATGCGTGCTGCAGCCGGGTTAAATACGGTAATGCGGTCATCCTGGTCCGTCACCATCAAACCGCTGGCGATGCTGTAAAAAATCTGCTCCGCCGTAAAAGCGTTCTCTTGCAGTACCGCATCCATGCCTTGCCAGGCAGGCGCCGCCGCCAAGGAGAAATCTCCTTCTAAAAATGCGCCCATCTCTTGAGTCGCTTCGCGCGCCCCAGAACCATCGGCTCCAACCCAAAGGACATCACCGGCGCGCACCTTCAGGCCCACTAGCAGCATTAAATTATTAGCCGGCACTACTTTGCCTGTTTCCTTGCGCAAAGTAATCTCACTACCATAGCGTTGCCTAAGTTCCTGAAAGCGCTGCACCACCATAGCCGCCACCCGGGTATGAAGTCCTTTGGGATGTCGAAAAACAATCCGCTGCTCGTATGCCATGAAATCCTCCGTTAGCCCTTGCCTGGGGCCACCGTCAAAGTAACGCTGTTACCAGCTCGCTTCACTTGCAAATGGTACTCTTGCACGCCTTCTTTATATAATTCTAGCTTAATGGCCACCAACGCCTTTTCCAGCTCTTCCCGCGCCTTTACAGGCAAAAACGATTCACTTTCCGCGTTTTTGCCTCCTTTGCGCCCTACCGTCGGCCGCGGCTGCGGCGTAGACTCGCCCAACCATTGGTGCTCAAAAGAGCGTTCCTCTACATACCCTTGAAACATATCCGAATCACTGCGGTTTTTTTGAATTTTGCTTCCCATATTATCCATCCTCCAACTTCTATTTAAAACAACTCATCTACCAATCAAATTTCGAGGAGATGATACTTGAGCGAGCGCTTCGCCAGGATGAAGATTTTTTCCGTCAAACGCGAAAGAAAACGCAAGCAGAGCGGTGCTCTGCCGAGGCTTTCTGACAAAGGGCTGCCGCAAAAAAGACCATTCTGACGAAGTATGTGAGCCAAGCATCAGTACCTCGCTCAATAGCTGATCAACGCTGCCAACAGCAGCCCCGCCGCCACGCTGAGGCGGGCTGAAAAAATTCCCACAGCCACATTCCCTTTGGGAATCTCCTGCGCTACCTGGTACGGAGTGATTCTTTCAAAAAGATTGGCCACAAGCACCTGGCTGACAATACCCACAGCGCCCCAAAAGAGCAAATCCCAAATATGCACGGAATGAAAAATAGCGGAAGCCAAAACCAACGTCAGCCCCAGAAGCTTGCCTCCTAAATCATGCGCCGCCGCTTCCGCCGCACGTCCGGCCATCCCGTCCTGCGCTCCGTTATGCAACAGTTCGCCTTCTTTATAAGGAGTCAGCCTGGCAAAAAGCCATACGCCGATCCCTAAAAGAGGCAGCGCCACCAAAAGATATAGTAGAAAGTTCACAACATGAGGCCACTGTCCTTGCATAGTTAGCATCATCATTCGCTTCCCTCCTTGCTCAAATACACTGGCGTCATCCACGCTCTGTCGTCAGTAATGGCCTCACCAAGGCGCACCAACACCCCAGCAAAAGAGCCTCCAGCCACAAAGACGCCCCAAAGGCGCCGCCCTTCCTGCAATCCGTTCCGTGTCATAACCTGCATGCGCTCTAGTTCCACTGCTTGCTGATAAACAGCAGCGCCATGCCAATTACCACGACTCCCCACCAGCAAGCTCCCGTCTGCCGCATGCAGCGTCACGCCACCGCCTTCTCGCCCCCAAAGAGGTTTCCGCACATAAGAAGACCTCCCCAGAAACACATTCTGCCGGTAGGTCGGCAGCATATACGTTCGCACCAATTGCCGCTCCCGTTGTGTCAAAAATTCCCCCGCCTCGTACAACTGCCAAATAAGGGCCTGCAGCGCCTTGGACTGACCAACCAAAGCCAGCGGCGGATTCACCGCCAAGAGTTTTTTGGAAGCCGCCAGCTCCAATACGCGCTTCCCTGTCGGAAACCCATCAGCAGCGCATTCCCGCACCATGATCTCCCATGGATGAAGACGAAACCAGCAGCCAATCCGCTCTGAAGTGGCTGAAGTCAAAGACTCCCGTTCATACCGCAGTTCTTCCAGCGGCACAAACACACCTTCTGCCGCCAGCGATTGCCAATATTTCATCGTACCGGCGTCTTCGCTGTGACTCCCCAATGCGCTGAACGCAGCCGCACCGGTCAAACCAGCGTGACGCCCTATTTGTAGAGACTCGGCAAGGGCCTTCCGCAAGTGCGCTTCGCCGGCTTCATTCGGATTTTTTAGCCCTTCGCAAGCGCAAATCTTTCCGTTCACCGCCAAGGCTTCCACCACGCCGCTAGGGGTATCGCAGTTATATTCCAGCACTTTCCACCCTGCCTCAGTCCAGACAAAGTCAAATCGTCCCAAGGCCGTCAACCAAGGCAGTTGCAGCGCTTCTCGTATCGCCTCGCGCGTACCGGCAGGCAACCCCAGCCAGCGCAACAGCCGACTGTCCCCGCGCGAAACAACCAGCGCCACTTTATGCCATAAGGCGGCCAAGCCTTCCGCCGCCTCCTGCAGTTCTTGACATTGTTGTGGAAAGACAGGTGTCCAGGAGGCTAAGGCATATTCAGTTCCAGCAATAGTCTCCCATGGAAACAAAGCCTGTAACGATCCATACCAGCGCTCGCGCCGGACCGCATACCCCTCCATCAGCCGCCTCCGGATGAGGCGCTCTGGCTGCCCAAGCCGCCCTTGCCTTGAGAAATGCCGGAAGTTGCCGCACCATCGCCGGAAACTCCGCCGCTTCCGCCACCGGATCCAAAATAGCGCGAGCCTCCATAAATATACGGCGCCGACGTTACGCCTCCTTGCCGCTGTTCCCCCCGAGTCGTTCCGGCTTCCACCAATTCATCGTCATCTCCCGGCACCTCTTTTGCCTGCTGCGTCGACGACGAACAACCTCCTGCCGCCAAAGAAGCCGCGATAAAAAGCCCGACTACCCAATGACGTTTATTCATGCGCCCTCCTTTACCTTCTCCATATAATATACGTACACGCTACGATCTTCATCCAACTCCGCCGACACCTTCAGCCACTCTTCGCCTTGATGCATCCGATAGTCCGCCAGCAGTTGCAAATGGATTTCTTCATACGTTAAAAACGACAACACCAACTGCCGCTGCGCCGAAAGCAAGCCACTGCCGCAAGCCGCAATCTCCAAAGGCAAGCCGGCCGTCTTTTTCTCCACCGCCGACCACAGCACTCGCCCGTTAGCAGCCGGCTGAATGTAAATTACAAAACCATCCGGCTCCAGCGCACAAGAAGTTCGCTCATAGGCCTTGCCTTCTTTGACAAAGCGATCACAAATAAACCGGGCTGTCACTTCCCCTTGGGAAAGGCCTTCATACGTATACAGCACCGGGTAGTCTTTTTCTTCGTCCAACAAACGATATTCTAAACGCGCCATACTTTCTCCCTTTCCAACCTCACTCTTCTGCCGACGGCGGCAAACGCTTGCACAGCCATTCGGGCAAGCTGCCCAGCAGCCGCGCTCGCCAGCGAGACGCCTTGCGTTGATATAGCCAGCCAGCCCCTACGCACAGCACGCCCAACGCACTCAACACCAGCGGAAAGTACAACGAATCGGCAAACACTTCATACGCCAGATAGCCCAGATACCCTAGATAGCCCACGGCACCTGTCACCACAAAGATAGAACGTTGGAAAAGAGGCGCTAACAGTAAAAATACGCTTGCCGCTACCAGCGTCGTCCAACGCGGCCAGCCAGCCAGCCCCCACCAACTTAGAACGTACAAGCCGGCAGCCAAAGAGACTCCGCTCGCCAAATACAGCCAGCAAGCCATGTCCGGGCCGTTGCGGCGCCAGCGTCCCCGATCCACCTCTACGGCCAATATAAAGAGCAGCCCCCCCAGCCAGGCATTAGCCCAAGCATCGGAAATCCATGGCGCAAACCAATGCCACAGAGGCACCAAATCCTGCACCATCATCCATAAGGCGACAACGAAAGGCGCCAGTAAAAAAGGAAAAGGAACCACCCTGGCCACCAATAAAGCCAATACAGCGGTCGCCCCTTCCATCCAAAGACGGTGCTGCGGCACCAGGCTGTAAAAACCACCGGCAGCCATCAACGTCAGCTGTGCCTCCCAATAGCCGGTATATTTCAAAAATCCATATACCGCCAAAGGAGTCATGCACACCGCTGTCGTCACAGCCAGACCGCCCGGCAGCCGACCGCCCCGGCGTCCCCGCAGCAATAGACCGCCCACAAGAAAAACAAAACCATATAAAATAGCTGTGCATAAAAGCACCAGCCCGCTTAGTTCCAGCCACGCCTTGGTCAAAAACCAGCCCATAGCACCCATGACCAACAACACACCTAAATAATACGCCAAATGAGACAGGCTTAAACGAGGCTCATCCTCTTTCTGTTCCAGCCATAGCTGCCACAATTCTTCCGCCTGAACTTTATTTAAAATGCCGCTGCGCACAGCAGCATCTATATCTTTTTTTTCAATCCGCACACTGCTACACCTCCAATTGAAATTACTTCGCCACAATAAGGCTACATTCCTGCGAAAATACGGATTTTTGAACAAGCCAACGAAAGATAGGAACGTAACACAGAGGAACAGAGACAAGGCCAGAGTAAACAGAGAAAGCATATGGATTTTAATATCAAAAATATTGGCGTCTACCATTATCAGCTGCAAAAAAGTCCGCACCCCTTAAGGATACGGACTTTTTCAAATCTTAAATACCAAAGGAGCTGCTGAGTTAATGAGCGCTCCGGCAAAGCGAGAAATTTTTGCGTCAGACGCGAAAGAAAACGCAGGCATAGCGGCGCTCTGCCGAGGCTTTCTGACAAAGTCTGACACAAAAAGAATCGATTTGACGTGAGATGCGAATAACTTAGCAGCTCTTCTAATGAATGTTAGAAGCGATCCAGCTGTTCCATGCCCGCTCGAATCCGCTCTTTCAAGTCATTTTCTTCTGCTGCAAAGCCAGCATCGTCCGGTTGGATATACAGCAAAGAATCACGAATCTCATCCAGCAAATCATAGGCGCTTTCGTGTAGAAGAAGCTCGCCTTCATGCTCTGTCAAATACAAATCAAAGTCTTCCGCAAAAGCTTCCATCTCCATTTCGCCCTCAACATAGCGATGGCACAACGCCAGTAATCGTCTTAACTCGTCGTTCATACTCACCCTCCTCAATGCATCATCATACAGGGAAGACATGCAAAAAGGAAGAGCCTCCAGCTGCGCTCTGCTGGCGACAACGTCAGAATTTCAAGTCCTCATGAAAATAGCTTCACCGGAGAGCATACCGCTCTGTAGCGCGCTGTCGCACAAGCCTTTTCTAACTTCTAGGAATTTGCAAAAATAAAATCGTCATTAATCTTGTTCCTTAGCGATTCCGCAAGGCTGCCACTACCGTTTCCAGGACTTTCAGACGCGCATAATTTTTGGAATTGGCTTCCACCAACGTCCAAGGCGCCTTGACCGTACTGGTGCGAAACAACATTTCATCCACTGCCTGGCGGTAAGCCTGCCACTTATCCCGGTTGCGCCAATCCTCCGGTGTAATCTTCCATTGCTTGTAGGCATTATCTTGGCGCTCTTGAAAGCGCCGCAGTTGCTCATCTTGGTCAACATGCAGCCAAAACTTAATCAATACGCCGCCCGCCAACGCCAATTGCTCTTCCATTTCGTTGATTTCATGATAGGCGCGCTTCCATTCTTCCTGCTGACAAAAACCTTCTACACGTTCTACTAAAACTCGCCCGTACCAAGAACGGTCAAAAATGGCGATTTCTCCCGCCCGAGGAAACTCCCGCCAAAAACGCCACAGGTAATGATGCCGCCGCTCCAGATCATTCGGTGCACCAATGGGAACCACGCCATAACCGCGTGGGTCCAATTTTTGCGTCAACCTCCGAATGCAGCCCCCTTTGCCAGCAGCATCCCAGCCTTCAAAAACTATCACCGTCGGCACATGCTTGGCAAATAACGAATATTGCAGCATACGCAGCTCTTCTTGCAAGGCATTGGTCCGCTTCTTATATTCTGCCGTCGACACCTGCAGCGTCAAATCCGCCTTATCTAAAATGGAAGTATCCAAATCATGCATCACCGTAGCGTCTACACGCTCGGTCAACTCCAAAACAACAGCCTGTCGCCGCGGCTTTTGCAGCGCCGCCTCCAAAGCTCCTACTACTTGATTATATATTTTCAACGCCGCAAAACGCTGATCTTCCGCCTCTACCAAGGTCCATGGAGCATAGGAAAAGTCGGTTTTCTCCAGCATTTCCTCAATAGCTACGCCCAACTCATCATAATGAGCATGCTGCCAATGATCTGATTCGTGGAGCCGCCAGAGATTGGCGTTGTTTTTGCCCATATTTTTAAAACGTTTTTTCTGCTCATCCTTACTAATATGAAGAAAAAATTTAAGCACCAACGTGCCATGGTCGGCAATCTGCTTTTCAAAAGAATTGATCTGCTGATACCCCTGCTGCCAATGATGACGGTTACCCTCATCCACCACCCGATCTGTCAAAACCGCCCTATACCAAGAACGGTCAAAAATAGCAATACGTCCGTCCGCTGGGAGGCGCACCCAATAACGACGCAAAAAAGGCCGCGCTTTTTCTTCCATCGTTGGTTCATCCATCGCAAAGACGCTGAAACCACGCGGATCCAACGCCTGGAGCAATTCATTAATCAAGCGTCCCTTTCCGGAAGCGCTCCAGCCTTCAAAAACAATCACTACAGGCAGTTCTTGGTCCTTGGCCTGCCGCTGCAGTTCCCCTAGACGCAAGCGCAATTCGGCCATTTTTTCGTTATAGACGTCTTTGGCTATTTTTTTGCTCAAATCCAATTTCTCCAGCATGCCGTCCCTCCTGCTCTTTCTGCTATCTACAATAATTTTTTCTATTCGCTTTCGCCTTGCAAAGACCTGCCTTATTTCTCCAAATTTTACCCCTTCCGCTCAGTCCCGCTCTGCCTCCAGCTCCACCAGCGGCGCAACAGACCGGCAAAACCAACGCTAATCACGCCAGCCGCTAGACAAAGCAGCAAATCACTGGCATGCACCGGCACAAAGCGGAACATTTCCTGCAGAGCCGGCGTGAAAAGCACCAGCGCTAACACCAACAGCGTGCCACCCACCATCCAGCCCAACGTGTCATTACGTCCATGTGTTTCCAGCAGCCTTCCCTGCAAAGAACGATTGCTGAAAATCAGAGCTAGATTGCAAAACACCAACGCTATAAACGTCAGCGTTCGGGCCTCCCCTACATCGCGCCCCAACCACAAAACGACCTGAAAAAGCCCTAACAATGCAAGCAGCACCCCCGCCCCCTGCAGCAGTCCGCGGCCCAGCATATCTCGGTTAAGCAAAGAAGCCTCCGCCGCCCGCGGCGGCCGCTGCATTACATTGTCCTCTGACGCTTCCGCTTCAAAAACAATGGCACAAGCCGGATCAATAATCATCTCCAAAAAAGCTACATGAGCCGGAAAAAGCACCGAAGTTCCCTCTAAAAACAGCGGCGCCAAGGACAAACCGGCAATCGGCACATGAATGGCCAAAATATAAATCATGGCTTTGCACAGATTATCAAAGATGCGCCGTCCCATAGCCACCGCGCCAACAATAGACGTAAAATTATCATCCAGCAGTACTAACGAGGCCGCCTCCCTCGCCACATCCGTCCCTCGGCCGCCCATGGCCACGCCGATATGCGCGGCCTTTAACGCCGGCGCGTCATTCACGCCGTCACCAGTCATCGCCACCACTTCACCGCTAGCCTGTAGCGCCCGAACCAAGCGCAGCTTTTGCTCGGGGACCAAACGCGCAAAGACTTGCGTCCGCCGCACCGCCGCCGCCAACTCCGCCTCGTCCATAGCAGCCACTTGCGCACCGTTAAGCACCTCCGGGTTCTCCGCCAGCCCTGCCTGCAAAGCAATGTTTCTGGCAGTTCCCGCATAATCGCCAGTCATCATAATGACCCGCACGCCAGCCTGCCGACATTGTGCCACCGCCTCCGGGACGCCTGGACGGAGAGGATCGTGCAAGCCGACCAGCCCTACAAAAGTCAAAGGAAAGTTTTTAGCCAACTCCGGCAGTTCTTGCTCCGGCCAAATAGCCTTCGCCACCGCCAACAGACGCATGCCGCCAGCCGCCATGCGCTCCGCCGCCGCCATAATTTCTTGGCGTTCGTCTTCCGCCAGCGAGCATGCCGCCAGCACCGCTTCGGGAGCGCCCTTACACGCCACCACCTGCTTTTCGGCATCATCTAGCCAAACTTGAGTCACCGCTAAGAACTCCGCCGTCAGCGGATACTCTCTGCTAAGTTCCCAGTTTTCGTGCCAATGCTCTGTCGCCGGCAGCCACTTCTCTCCTAAGCGGCGAAACGCCAATTCCATTGGGTCCACCGGATCCCGCCGGCTTGCTAAAACACCGTATTCCACGGCCTCATGTACAGCTTCCGGAAGCGGCTCTGTTTCATCCGGCAGCACGTGCACATCTCCTGCCGCATACACAGCTTGCACAGACATGCGGTTTTGCGTCAACGTCCCAGTCTTATCCACGCAAAGTACGGTGGCCGAACCCAGCGTTTCGATCGCAGCCATCCTTCTAGCCAGGACCTGCCGTTTAGACATGCGCCAAGCGCCAAAAGCCAGAAATACAGTCATCACTACCGGAAATTCCTCCGGCAGCATCGCCATGGCCAAGGTAATGCCAGCTAAAATACCCCGCAGCCATTCATCCCAAAAGAAGCCAAAGGCCAGCACCATCACCAAACACAGAAAAATCCCAACAAAGCTCAACACCACTACAAGGCGCGACACTTCTAGCTCCAACGGTGTTTTAGACACCGCCACTTCTTGTAAGGACTGGCCAATACGCCCCATCTCAGAGCGTCCTCCTGTCGCCAAAATCTCCAGCGCGCCTCGCCCCTGAATAACCAGGGTGCCTGCATAAGCGCAAGACCGCTGCTCTCCGCCCGCGCAAGGAGCCCCGTCCGCCACAGTCCAAGGCTGTTTATCCACCGGCACGGCTTCTCCGGTAAGCAAACTTTCATCCACTAATAAATGTGTCGCCGCCAACAGCTTGCCGTCAGCCGGCACGCGGTCACCTTCGGTCAAAAGCACCACATCGCCGCGCACCACTTCCCGCCCGGCAATACGCACAGCCTGACCATCGCGCAGCACCAGCGCCCGTGGACTTGAAAGATCACGCAACCGCCCCAAAGCCTGTTCCGTCCGCCGCTCCTGATGCAGCGTGATCCCCATCACCAGTGCCACAAAGCCCAACAGCAGCATGGCTTCACGCGAATCGCCCAGACACAAGTAAATCAAGCCGCCGCCCAAGAGCATTAAGAACATGGGCTGTTTAACCACTTCAAAAGCTATCGCTCCCAAAGTCCGCTCCCGCTCCGCTGGCAACTCATTGGCGCCCTCTGCCGTCAAACGCTTCGCCGCCTCTAATGCTGTCAAACCGTATCCTTCCACTTCGTTCCAGGCATCTCGCATAAACCTAGCCCCCTTAGAAAACCGCTCTGTTTCTCTCAGTGCGTAATTTCGCTTTTTCCCAACTAATACCTGCTAAATTCAAGAAGAAGTACGCAGCAGAGAGCAGCAGAAAAAAGCCAGAAAGAGTCATGACCGCCCGTTAAACGGGCGGCATGCACCAGCCCTATAAGGGCTGATTACTAGCGGCACCTAAAAGTGCTGCTTTTCACTTCGTTCAAGCCATCTTTGCACTTGGTACTAGTTACCCCTGAAGGGGTCCTCCAACTCTTTCACACTAATTTTATCCATCATTTGATCTACTTTCTCTTGTTCTCTTATATACTTTTTTATTGTGGCTTCATTAAGGCCAACTGTACTCACATAATATCCAATTGACCAGAAATGTCGATTCCCAAATTTGTATTTCAGATTCGCATGTTGATCGAATATCATTAATGCACTCTTTCCTTTTAGATAACCCATTATATACGACACACTATACTTTGGTGGTATTGATAGCAGAAGATGGATATGGTCGGGCATCATGTGCCCCTCCAAGATTTCTACACCCTTATATTTGCACAACGCCTTTAAGTTATCTCTGATATCTACTTTTAGTTGGTTATAGATGATTTTTCTCCTATACTTGGGCGTAAATACTACGTGATACTTGCACATCCATTTTGTGTGTGCTAAGCTTTTGTCCATAGAAATTCACCTGCTTTCTTCTTTCTGATGGCTTGAACACTCATCAGTATAGCAGCTGGTGAATTTCTTTTTGTTTAACTTTTTATCTCCACCCGTTTAACGGGTGGTTTTTTGTTCCCGACGTTCCGTCGTCAACACGCTCAAGCGCATAAAAAGACGGCAAGCTTTCGCTCACCGCCTCTTCTATATGCTTTTAGCCCCGCGCTTCGCGGATGGCCGCCAGGAATTTTTTAGCTGTCGCCGTAATGGCGGCATAATCGCCGGTTTTTGCGCCGCCAGTCAAGCTGCCGCCGGCACCAACCGCAACCGCTCCGGCTTGAATCCATTCGCCAACGTTCTCCACTGACACACCACCCGTAGGCATCAGTTGAGCCTGCGGCACCGGCCCGTGGAAAGCTTTGATAATCTTGGGTCCAAAAAGTTCGCCCGGAAAGACCTTGATAATATCGGCGCCCAGTTCCAAAGCGCTTACAACATCCTTCAAGGTAGACACGCCAGGCATAACCGGCACGCGATAGCGGTTGCACAACCGTACAGTTTCCGCATTTAGACTCGGCGTTACCACGTACTGGGCGCCGCTGAGAATAGCGATGCGAGCCGTTTCCGGATCCAGAACGCTGCCCACGCCCAACACCACTTCTCCGTTGCCATAGACTTTCGCCAATTCTTCCAGCACATGATGCGCCCCGGGAACGGTAAAGGTAATTTCAATCCCTACAACCCCGCCGGCAATACAGGCATCGGTAATGCGCTTAGCTTCTTCGCCGCTAGCCGCCCGTACAACTGCTACCAACCCGCCTTCGGTTACTCTACGCAGCACTTCTTCTTTTTTCATATCTATTCTACCTCATTTCAATTCATCTACCGATTCCGTATATCGTTTTCTAAGCTAAAAGGAAAGGAGGCTGCTACAACTGTGAAGAGCCCCTCAAAATCAGCTTGTTTGGTAATTCAAAAATTTTCGGTTTCACCTTGCTGCCGCGCTGGATGCGACCAAGCAACCGTTCCACACTCTTCACGCCTACATCATACGAGGGCTGTGCAATCGTCGTAATGCCCGGCCCCACCAAGCTGGCCCAAGACCAGTCGTCAAAGCCTCCTATACCGACATCTTGCGGAATACGCAGTCCCAACTCGTTTATCGCGTGCAACAAACTAAGCATAGCCACGCCATTAGCGGTAAAAATAAACTTTTTCTCTTCTCCATTACGCTGCAGAAAATCAAGCACCTGCTCCTTGACCGCTTGCGGCTGTGCAATTTCCACGGCATATTCCTGCGGGGCTTGTTTCCAGATCCCGTCGCACATTTGGCGATATGCCTTGCGCCGGATTAAACGCGGACCGATATTGCCCACCGGCTGCGAGAAAAAGCCCACTTTGCTAAAGCCATGCTCTGTTACATACGCCAATAAATCTAAGGTAGCCTGAAAATCGTTGGTCTTAACAACATCAAAAATAACCGGTTCAATCGCCCGATCCACTAAAACCATCGGCACGCGACGATCCGCCATTTCCTGTAAAAATTCGTTATTGCTGCAAGTAGTGTTTAAAATCAAGCCATCCACCTGCTGATCCAGCATGGACAAAATATATTCCTTTTCCCGCGCCGGATCATTATCCATGTTCGCAATCATCACATGATAACCCGCCGCTGCGCAGGCATCGCCAATGCCCTTAACTAAAATAGAAGAAAAAGGATTGCTAATATCCGCCATGATTACGCCAATCAAGCGACTGCGGCTAGATTTAAGACTGCGCGCCAAATTGTTCGGACGATAATTCATTTCTTCAATCACCGCCGCAATGCGATCCTTCGATTCCGCCGACATAAACTCAAACTTGCCGTTCAAGTACCTTGATATAGTTGTTTTGGAACAACCGGCTCGCAGCGCTACATCCGCAATGGTCACATTCGCGCGCACCTTGTCGTTTGCTTTTTCTTTCTCCATCATGACTCCCTCAACCCATCTTTAGGAAACTGCTGCAACAGCAGTCCTTTAGTAAAATTCAGCTATTACATAATACTATATTTTTTCATTTTACCGCATGTGTTTAGGGACTGTCTAGAGAGCCATGATTCGTTTAGCCTATATAATAGGAAAGAAAAAGGAGACGCCCCGCCGGGAGTCCCCTTCTCTTCAGTCGCCGGTAGCCGCCGCAAACTGCCGAGATGCTTGCTCCATGTAAGAAGCTAATCCATCTTTATCCGGCAAGCCGTCATTATCGCCAGGCGACATGACCGCCAAAGCGCCAATGGCCGCGCCGCGCCGTACTGCTTCCTGCGGAGCAAGACCTTCCAGCAGGCCGCTGACAACACCGACAGCAAAGCCGTCTCCAGCGCCGACCGTATCCACCACCTTTGCCACCGGAAAGGCCGGCATATAAAACGCCGCTTCCCCGTCAAAGCTAGCATACGCTCCTTTGGTGCCCAATTTAATGACCACCTTCGGCACTCCTTGGCGATGATAAAACGCCGCCATGGCTTCAGGCGTTTCCTGACCAGTCAATTGCCGCGCTTCGGAAATGCCTGGGAAAACGATATCCGCCTGGAAGGACAGTTCGTTGATGACCCTCACCATTTCCGCCTTATCCGGCCACAGTCCTGGGCGCAAATTCGGATCATACGAAATGGAAACGCCTTGTTTCTTACCCTCTTGTAAAAGAGCGCCAAGCAATTCACGACAGCCTGCGGACAACGCTGGCGGAATGCCGGTTAAATGCATGTGGTTGTATTTTGCCCACTGCACAGTCTGTACTAAGGACGCATCCATTTTAGAGGCGGCCGAACCTCTCCGCAGGGAGTAAACTTCTGGATCACCTGCAGTCACTTTTTCTTTCCACTGCATACCGGTAAATTCGCCAGGAAGCAGTCGGATCAAACTGGTGTCTACACCGTTGTCCTTCAAAAAATGCACGATGCCGCGACCAAACGGATCTTCCCCTGCCTGACTCAAGTATGTTACCGTATGCCCCAAGCGCGTCATGCCAATGGAAAAATTGACTTCCGCCCCAGCAACAAAACGGCTGAACCGTTCCGCCACATCCAAAGACCCTGTTTTTTCTGATACAAACAAGGCCATAGCCTCGCCAACGGTCAAAATATTGCTCATTGTTTTACCCCCATACCCCGGAATCCGCTCTTATCTAAGCTCCTTTAGCTAAAGAGCCGTTACCTTCACTGCCAGAAGCAGAACGCTTGCTCCACCACGCCGTCAACATCGGCACCAGCACAGAGGTGACAATAACCGAAGTTGCCACCAACGCCGTTGCAGCCGGAGCTATTGCCGCAAATTCCGGCTTCATCGTAGCGATAATCACAGGATTAGACACGGCCGCCCCAGCGGTGCTGGATGCAGCAATGCCGGCTGTGCCGTTGCCGCCACCGATAAATTTATCTGCCAAGATAAGTGGAATACCAGTAATAATAATAACTACTACGCCAAGACCTAGGCCCAAGAAGCCGGTTTTGCCAATAACAAAGAGGTCAATCGTGTTGCCCAAGGCAAAGGCAAAGAAAGGAATCATCGTCTGCGTTGCCTGACCAAAGAATTCACGCAGTTCCGTATCTAAATTCCCCAAGATAAAGCCGACTAAGAATGGCAATACTGCGCCAACAAACAACTGCGGCTCAAAGCTAGCTGCGCCTGAACTGCCCAGAATAATCATCGAAACCAGCGGACCCGATTCAATGGACATCAACACGAAAGCGCCCGCTTCATCGTCGCTGCCGTACTGTTTCATCAGCGCCGCATACAAACCGCCGTTGGTCATATCCATGGCCGCTACCAGCGCCAGTGTAGAAAGCCCAGCAAAAAAGCCTTTCGTAATGCCTTCTACCGGCAGCATGTTCACTGCAATCATCGCCACAACCCAAGCGACAGCAATTTTCGTCAAAACCAAGGTACCCGATTTGCGTAGCACCGTACCGGTGGCTCGCACGTCAATGCCCGCACCCATGCAAAAGAACCAAACTGCCAAAATCGGCACCGTACCGGTAATCAAGCCATTGGTAAAAGAACCAAAATACTTTCCGGCTCCCGGAAAGAACGTATGGCATAACGCCCCCAAGAACAAAGGTACCAACATCAGTCCACCAGGAATTCGATCAACCGCTTGTTTGATTTTCATAAGATTTCATCCTTTCTTAACTCATCTCTCTGCCAAAAAGGACCTCTTTAGTGTACCGTTTTAGTGTACCGGTTTGCAAGGTAAAAAAATAAAAACGATTGCTGCTTTGGTCTTTAAATACTCCTTTCTACTAAAATAAACGCACCTACGAAACCGGTTTCTTAAATTTATATCCCTATTTTAATCGATAAATTCAAATTTGTCTAATAGTTTTATGATAAATTTTTCACTTTTTTGAGCATAGCCGCTATCCTCTCATCGACAGGCTCCTCACAAGGGAATTCCAACGCTACCGGTACGTCTTGCGGCAACAATTCTAAAGCGCTTCTCCAGTCAATGCTGCCGGCATCCAGTTCTCGTACCTGAGGTCCCGCCGACGTCATCGCCACATCTTTCAGATGAATATAGCGAACAAACGGCGCCAGCTTAACTGCATTATACAGCGGTTCCTGGCCCACCCAGACAAAATTTCCTACGTCATAGGTCGCATAGACAGGGGCGTCGCAATCTCGGCAGGCTTCCAACAGTCCCAGGAGCACTTCGAGACGGCCATTGGCTTCCGACTGGTCTCCCTCTATGGTCAGCAAAATATCTTTGTTTTCCTTAGCCAAAACGGCTAATTTGGGCAGTTCCTCTGCCGCTGCCGCCGCAAAATTGCCTACGGCAAACTTGATCCGTGTCGCTCCCATCTGCCGCGCTTCAGCGTAAACGTTGCGCAATAGTGCTTCGTCTAGGCGTCCCACTGCAAAAAGCGGCAACGGAATCGAATAAAACAATTCCAGCCCATTTTCTTTAGCCCCTTGAGCCAACGCAGGCAGCTCTTCCGGCAGATTCAGAATCCACTCGCGGCGCACTTCAGCAACCTGGGCCTGCGCGCTGGCAACACGCGGCAGCAGCTCGGCCTGTTTAACTCCTTCTTTGACCAAGCCGGCATAAACCAGTAAGTTAACAACTAGTTTTCTTTGCATGTACTCTCCCCCTTTATAAAAAGCCATTGATCATTCACAACTCTCGCCAAAATAAATATGAAGCAGTACGAACATTCCGCAGGCAGTAAAAAAGCCGCTTACGCGGCTTTTTTACTTAGGTTTTACCGTGCCAGCCAGCCACCGTCAACCGCTACGGTATAGCCGCTTACATAGTCCGATGCTTCTGAAGCCAGGAATACCACCGGGCCAGCAAGATCTTCCGGCGTGCCCCAACGTCCTGCCGGAATACGTCCGACGATTTCCGCATTGCGCGCTTCGTCAGCCCGCAGCGCCGTGGTGTTAGCCGTAGCCATGTAACCAGGAGCAATGGCGTTCACGTTGATATTGTGCTTGGCCCATTCGTTGGCCATCAAGCGAGTTACGCCCATTACGCCGCTTTTGCTGGCAGTATAGGACGGAACGCGGATGCCGCCTTGGAAAGAAAGCATCGAAGCGACGCTGATGATCTTTCCGCCATGACCTTGTTTAATCATCTGTTTTGCTACAGCCTGAGAGAAAAAGAAGACGGTCTTGATATTGATGTTCATGACGTCGTCCCAATCTTTTTCGGTGAAATCCACAGCGTCTGCGCGGCGGATAATACCGGCATTGTTCACCAAAATATCGACTTTACCAAAAGTTTCCACCACTTTATCCACTACGCCCTGAATCGGCTCAATGCTCATCAAGTTAGCGTCAATCCCTAAGAAACGACGGCCTAACGCTTTTACCTTGCTTTCGGTTTCACTGTGATCGCCAATGCCTACGCTGACAATATCCGCACCAGCCTGTGCCAAACCTACGGCCATTCCCTGTCCCAAACCGGTTACCGCACCGGTAACAATAGCTACTTTTCCCTGTAAATCAAACATGCTCATTCTTTTCTCTCCTCTTCAATTCCTTAGCGGATGTCTTGCATGGCTACGCCGTCCATGTCATCAAAAGTCTGGTTTTCTCCAGCCATGGCCCAAATGAAGGTGTAATTATGGGTGGCGACGCCAGAGTGGATGGACCAGCTCGGCGAAATAATCGCTTCTTCATTATGCATCACTACATGGCGTGTTTCCGTAGGCTCTCCCATGAAGTGGAAAACCACGGCATCTTCCGGCACCTTAAAGTACAGATACACTTCCATACGCCGTTCATGGGTGTGACAAGGCATGCTGTTCCACATACTGCCCGGCTCCAAAGCGGTCATGCCCATAACCAACTGGCAACTTTGCACTCCTTGAGGATGAATGTATTTGTAGATGTTACGATCATTCGAGTTCGTCAAGCTGCCCAAATGATTCGGCACAATGTCTTTACGCTCGATTTTGACAGTCGGATACGTTTTATGCGCCGGACTGCTGGTGAAGTAGAATTTAGCAGGATTTTTCGCATCGTCGCTGGTAAAAATTACATCCTTAGCGCCCATGCCTACATACAGGCCATCCGTAAACTGCAAAGCATACTCTGTACCGTCTACCGTCACCTTGCCCGCACCACCAATGTTAATAACGCCCAATTCACGACGCTCCAGGAAATAATCCACGCCTAAGCCTTTCCCTGCTTCCAATTTCTGAGGAGCCACAGGAATAACACCGCCGGTAATCATACGATCCACATGACTGTAGACCATCTTGCAGACATTAACCTGAAACAACTCTTGAATCAGGAACTCTTGCCGCAATTCTTCCGTTGTGTACCGTTTCACATCCTCTGGATGCCCGCTATAACGTACTTCCATTCTCTATTTCCTCCTTTTTGTCTCACGATACGAATTATAGTATCATTTTTCAAGGTCATTATACTGCTCAAAAAATGCTCTGACAATAATATTTTGTCTATTTATCAATTATTTTTCACATAGTGAGACGGTTGTTCCACTATACTTGTATAACCTTATGCGTACCCGCCCCCATTATCAGCCTTGCTTTTCCGCGTCTATGCGCCATTTTTTACGATTTGCTTTTTTAGCAAATTTGTTTTAGCATGTGAACTATAGAATGATAATTTCACGAGGTGAAACACTATGGCAACAAGCGGCGGAAGCTTATCCGTGCAATCTCTGCACCGCGCTTTGACAATATTAGAAACCGTGGGCAACCATCCTACGCCGATTACCTTGCGACAACTAACGGAAAAAACAGAGCTGCCCAAACCCACCGTGTACCGGCTGCTGCGTAATCTGGAAGACCGCAAATACGTCTCCTGCGACAGCAACGGTCACTACCGCCTGGGCACGCAATTTCTCACGCTCAGTCGCTGGGCGGAGCGCGACTTTGAAATCAAGCGGCTAGCCCGCAAACATTTGGAATATCTGAACGAACTAAGTAAAGAAACAGTGCATCTCGCCATTTTGGATCAACAACGAGTGTTGTATATCGACACCGTAGAAAGCCCTCACGCCCTGCGCCTGGTAGCCAAGCTAGGCTCGACCAATTCTGTGCACTGCACCGCCCTAGGTAAAGCACTGCTCATCCATTATCCCGATGTAAAAATCAAAGAGATTTTGGAAACGCACGATATGGAACGACGCACGGCTTACACTTTAACTACGCCAGAGTCCTATTTGCAAGAAATGGCTCAAGTGCGTCGCTGTGGCTACGCCCTGGACGACCGCGAGAGCGAACTAGACGGACGCTGTGTCGGCGCGCCGATTTTCGACCAAAACGGAACCGCAGTAGCCGCCATTAGTATCTCCGGCTTATCGACCCGTTTTTCACGCGAGCACATTGAAAACAACATTGTCGCGCCCTTATTAGAACGCACCGCTCTCTTATCTAAAATTTTGGGTCATACCGAAAAGGCCCCGGAAATACTGCCTTAAACGCATTTAAAGCAAACCTGCTTCGCAAGGATCAAAAATTATCCTCATTTCTTTCAAAAATATTCTTTACATTTTTCCTCCCTCATAGTATATTTAAGTAGCCCACTAATAGATCGTTAAAACGTCATGGCCTCTTTCAAATCGAGAAGCTTAATGATTGATTTGCTAACTATTAGGGTAATTGATTTGAGGAGGTCTTCACAAATGGAAGACAAAAACCTGACTTGCCGCGATTGCGGCGTAGAGTTCGTATTCACCGCATCCGAGCAAGAATTTTATGCTCAAAAAGGGTTCACCAATGAGCCAGGCCGTTGCCCCGAATGCCGCGCTGCTCGCAAACAGCAGAACAACCGTGGTGGTTTCGGCGGCGGTGCTCGTCAACAGCGCGAAATGTTCGACGTAACTTGCGCGTCTTGTGGCGTAGAAACCCAAGTTCCTTTCCGTCCGAGCAATGACCGTCCGGTTTATTGCCGCGACTGCTTCCAGAAAAACAACCCCCGCTACTAAGAGCAATCAAAAAGCTCCTGCTTATGCAGGAGCTTTTTTTTATTCCTTTTTTAGGAGCCAATGATTTATTCATCACTCCGGCAGAACGGATTTTTTTCCACCCGACTTTGTCAGAAAGCCTCGGCAGAACGCTGCTATTCCTGCATTTTCTTCCTCGCCTGGCAAAAAACCATCTCGCCCTGCCGGAGCATTCATTAAATCATTGGCTCCCTATCCGAATTTCCGTTTCCGCTTCTCGCATGTCCTGCTCTTTTTCGTTAAAACTTCGCATCCCGCAATCCTCATGCGAGCCTTCCGGTTCTCAGCGAGACTCCTGTTCGTTTCTATTTCTCAATGTACGCCAGCAAGACCTTGTTGGACCGCTTTCATGTTAAGGTCAAACATCTCTGGCTTTTTCTTGCCTACCACAGCCTGGACCGCTTTAGACACTGACGCTTCATCCACTAGCTGCAGCCGAGACAGTAGCGCTCCCAGACAGACCATGTTCGCCAGCGCCGGCCGCCCCAGATCGTGAGCTAAATCGGTCGCAGGCACCTCAATTAGTTCGATATCATCTCTACGTTTGCCGGAAGTATCGATAATGGATGAATTGACCACCAACGCGCCTCCGGGACGGATACGCCCTAAAAACGCTTCATAGGAAGGCTGGTTAAGAACAATGCCCGCATCGGCTTGCTCAATCACTGGCGAATGAATCTCATCTGAAGAAACAATGACCGAACAGTTAGCCGTACCGCCGCGCATTTCCGGGCCATACGAAGGGATCCAGCAGATCTCCTGCTCGTCCAGCATACCCGCATATGCCAGAATCTTGCCGACAAACATAACACCCTGGCCCCCAAAACCGGCCAGTAAAATTTTGTCCATCATAGTTCCGCCACCCCCTTGGCCATTTTCAGTTCGCCCATTTCATACACTGGCAGCATGTTTCGCTGCAACCACTCTAGGCTGTCTTTCGGCGACAAGCCCCAGTTGGTCGGACAAGTAGACAGAATGCTGACAAACGCGAATCCAAGACCAGCCTGCTGCACCTTGAAAGCCCGGCGAATCGCCTCTTTCGCTTTACGAATATTTTGCGGCGAATCTACAGACACCGCTGCTACATAGGCGGCTCCCGAAAGGGCTGCCATTACTTTCGGCAAATCAATCGGCTCACCCACAACAGAGGCATCGCGCCCCCTGGGACTTGTAGTTGTAATTTGTCCATCTAACGTCGTCGGCGCCATCTGGCCGCCGGTCATGCCAAAAACGGCATTATTCACCATAATCGAGGTGATTTTTTCTCCTCGCGCCGCTACATGAATGGCATGGCTCGTGCCGATAGCCGCAATATCCCCGTCTCCTTGGTACGTAAAGACCATCTGCTCCGGCTTGGAACGCTTAATACCAGTAGCCACCGCCTGCGCCCGCCCATGAGCAGCGCCAACAAAATCGCAGCTAAAAAAATCTAGCGAAAAACCCGCACAGCCCACCGGCGCTACGCCGATGGTATCGCCGACAATATCCAGTTCTTCCAACACTTCGCCAATCAGACGATGAATGATGCCGTGCGTACAGCCGGGGCAATAATGAAAGGGCAGCTCCGTCAAGCCCTGAGGTCTGCCAAATACTCTCTCCATATCTCTAGGCCTCCTTCCGAAGTTTCGGCACAAAGGTGCGCATAAAATGCTGCAGCACTTCATTTTCCGAAGGCAGCATGCCGCCTTGGCGGTTGTACAACTCTACAGGCATAGCGCAGGAAACCGCCAGCTTCACATCTTCGATCATCTGCCCGGCATTGAGTTCCAGCGTCATAATTCCTTTGATCTTACCGGCGAGACCATCAAAAGCTTGCTGCGGAAACGGCCAAAGCGTAATCGGCCGGATAAGGCCCAGCTTCACGCCTTGCTGCCGCGCCGCCAGCACGACGCTTTTGGCAATACGTCCACACGTACCATAACCCACAATCAGATATTCCGCATCTTCCGTGCAAAAAGCTTCCCAGCGCTGCTCTTTTGCTGCAATAGCGGCAAATTTCTCCTGCCAACGCAGACAATTCGCCTCTCCCGCTTCATTCGTCAAACTATAGCTGACAAGCTTACGCTTTTCTCGGCCCCGGCAGCCGCCAACCGCCCAATCCTTGGCCGGCAGCTCTTTGGGCTGATAAGGATGGCAATCCACAGGCTCCATCATCTGCCCTAAGAAGCCGTCACCCAGGACCAAAACCGGCGTGCGGTACGTATCAGCCAAATCAAAGGCCTCCATCGTCAAATCATACATTTCCTGCCCTTTGGACGGCGCCAGCACAATCAAACGATAGTCGCCATGGCCGCCTCCTTTAGTGCACTGGAAATAATCAGCCTGAGAAGGTCCCAAGCCGCCTAAACCAGGACCGGCGCGGTTAATATTAACCACAACCACCGGCAGCTCCGTCGCCGCCAGATAGGAAAGGCCTTCCTGCTTCAAACTGAAGCCGGGACTGGAGGATGCCGTCATAACTCGCGTTCCCGTAGCGGCCGCGCCATAGCACATATTAATGGACGCCACTTCGTCTTCTCCCTGCAGTACCAAACCGCCCGCTTCCGGCAAATGTTTAGATAGATATTCCACAATTTCCGTTGACGG
Organism: uncultured Anaeromusa sp.; assembly: GCF_963676855.1. Taxonomy (NCBI): domain Bacteria; kingdom Bacillati; phylum Bacillota; class Negativicutes; order Selenomonadales; family Sporomusaceae; genus Anaeromusa; species uncultured Anaeromusa sp. The sequence continues at coordinate 1,318,646 of NZ_OY781460.1, read as the reverse complement.
CGTAATCGGATATCCAAAAAACAGCTTACATCCCGAACGAATAGCTGCTTCGGCTATGGCCTCATTACCTTTGATTAATCTTTTTTCCATGCTTGCCGCCTCCTACCGATAAATCTCAATTGCAATATCAGGACACATTGTAGCGCATAAGCCGCAGCCGATGCAGGCCTCCTGCTTAGCAGGCTCGACCGGAAAATACCCTTTGGCGTTGGTCTTGGTTCCCGGCGCCAAAACCTGTTTAGGACATACATCCATACACAAACCGCAGCTTTTGCAATACTCCGGCAATACAACAATTTTCGCCATCCTCAATTCCCCCTTCTCGCAGCCAAACAGGCCAAACAAATCGAATGCAGCTTCCCTTCCGGCGTTTCCGCCCGGGACGTCAGCACAATAGGGTGGGTAGCGCCCAGCACTAAGCCCGCCATATGCGCGCCGGCATAATACAAAAGTGATTTTCCCAACACATTGCCTGTCTCAATATTAGGCATCAAGAATAAATCCACTTGACCGGAAATACGGCTAACAATCCCCTTATGCTGAGCCGCCTCTGGATTGAGAGCCACATCCAGCGCGATGGGCCCTTCAATGACGCACGGTGGAAATTCTCCCGCCGCAGCCGCTGCCACCAAGGCTTGCGCATCTACGGTAGCTTGCATCTTCGGATGTACCTGCTCATTAGCGGTCAGAACCGCTACTTTTGGTTCCGCTAAACCCAGCGCCTGCAGCGCCGCCAAGGCGTTTTTCAAAATTCCTTTTTTCGTCTCCAGATCCGGTGCAATGTTCATACCTCCATCGGTATGGTACAAAAGACGATTTTCTCCGGGCACTTCGAAAACAGCTAAATGACTGAGCAAGCTGCCGCTGCGCAGCCCCTGCTCCGGATGAAGCACCGCTTTGAGAAAATCGCTGGTGTTAAGCATGCCTTTCATCACAACCTGTGCCTGGCCTTGCCGTACCAAGGACACCGCTTTTAACGCCGCCTGCGCCGGATCCTTTTCATCTACAATCCTTGTATCCGCAGCCAAGCCCACCTCCTGCAACAAAGGTCTAATTTTCGCAGCATCTCCTACTAAAAGAGCCTCAGCAATACCTGCATCCTGAGCCAGCTTCAACGCCAACAGCACGTCTTTATCCTGTGCCACCGCCACGACTATCGTCCGAGCTCCGGATTTTTTAGCTTCCGCTAAGGCATGAGCAAAGTTTTCAAGCATAGTTTTTCCTCCTTAGCATCCAACCTTATTCGTAACACCGCGCTTCTTCTTCCCCGCGCAGTACCCGCAAAGCCCCCAACGCCAGGGACTCCAGTTCTTCCTCTCCAGGCACTACATACACCGGCGCAATAAATTCCACTCGTCGGCGGATGTCCGCCACAAGCGCTTCCGCATAAGCGATACCGCCGGTAAGGGCAATGGCGTCCACCTGGCCCTCCAGAACAGCGGCCATAGCACCAATATCCTTAGCCACCTGATAGGGCATGGCTTCCAGAACCAACTTGGCTTGCGCCTCACCGGCAGCCGCCATTTTCTGCGCCTCGCGTACATCCTTCGTTCCCAGATAAGAATACATACCGCCTTGATTGGTCACCTTCGCACGCATTTCTGCTTCGTTATAGCGCCCGCTATAGCACAGGCGCACCAGTTGATTTGCTGGCAGCGTACCGCAGCGATCTGGTGAAAAAGGACCTTCATCCATCGCATTGTTCACATCAATCGTTCGTCCATAACGCTGCGCTGACACGGAAACTCCCGTGCCCAAGTGCGCCACAATCAGACGAACCTCTTGATATTCCTTCCCTAAAAGAGAAGCCACTTTCCGCCCTACAGCCTTGCTGTTCAAAGCATGCGACAGGCTCACCCGCGGCAGCTCCGCCAACCCGGAAATACGAGCCACCGGCTCTAACTCGTCCACAGAAACCGGATCAACAATATACGCCGGTATGCCAAGTTTCTTCGCCAAATCCTGCGCCATGGCCGCGCCAAGATTGGAAGCGTGTTCGCCTCGCTGCGCCTGCTGCAAATCAGCCAGCATCGCTTCGTTGACTGCATAGGTTCCACCCAAAAGAGGCTTAAGCAGCCCGCCGCGAGCCACTACCGCCTGCAGTTGCTCTAAAGAAAAGCCGTTTTGTTCCAAGATGTCCACGATCAGCTTCAACCGATACCCATGCTGTGAAAACACCGTCGCAAAATGCGCCAGATCTTCCTCTTTGTGCTCTACGGTTTCTTTGAAGCAAAGCATCGCTCCTTGAAATAAGGCAATTTTAGTAGATGTCGCCCCTGGATTAATTGCTAAAATATGCTCCATACGCCCTCCTTGTTCCCTCTATCGGAACGCTGTTCCTTTTTCGTCGTGAAAAGAAAGCGTTCTCGAAAGAACGGCTTTTCTAAACGACTTGCTTTATTATTTTCAGAATTAACTTGCTTATATTGTAGCAAAGACAACGCTCAATCTCAATACCCCAACATACGTTTTTTATTCTATAAATATGGAGCTGCTGCTTTAATGTGAGCAAAGCAACAGCTCCTAGTATTATCGCACCGCTTGCGAAATGGCTGCTGCAGCCCGACGGACACCTGCGATGATCTGCGCTTTTTGCTCACCCTGGATACGCGCCGACGGCCCGGAAAGACTAATGGCCGCGACAATTTCCCCGGAAGCTCCCAAAACAGGAGCGGCAATGCAAGTAAGTCCCCATTCCAGCTCGTCCTTATCTGTACCAAAACCACTACGACGAATCTCCGCTAATTCTTGCTGCAACACAGCCCAAGACGTAATCGTTTTTTCGGTAAAAGCTGGTAAAGGCTGCTCCAGAAAACGATTCAAAAACTCTTCTCCCGCATACGCCAAAAGACATTTCCCTAATGCCGAACAATGCGCCGGCGTCGTCGAGCCAACAGGCGGGGTCAAACTGAGAATTTTTTGACTCTCAATTTTATCAATAACAATCTGCCGAGGATACTCTTCGCTGCTGCGATCCAGCACCGCTAAATGCACCCCTTCGCTAAAGGCATCTGCAAGTTCTTGCGCATACGGTCTGGCAATACGGTTGATAGGCAACTTTTCTCGCATGGTCATGGCAATAGAATACAGCTTCAAACCCAGCCAATACCGCCCGGTTTGCACGTTCTGCTGCACAAAGCCTTTTTGCTCAAGCGTCGCCAATGTGCGATGCACGGTGCTTTTGTGCAAGCCCATTGCCACGGCGATTTGCGTTACTCCCATCTCTTGACCGTAATCCTGCAACACAAGCAGCAGTTCCAACGCCCGGTCCACTGAAGAAATCCCCTCTTTTTCACCGGCCATGGCGCACCTCCTCGCTGACAAACCTACAGTATCTTATCCAAAAACTCCCGCGTCCGCTGTTGCTGCGGCGCACGGAAAATCTGCTCAGGCAAGCCTTCTTCCACGATTTCCCCTTGGTCCATAAAAATGACCCGGTTGGCTACTTCCCTCGCAAAACCCATTTCGTGGGTAACTACCACCATGGTCATACGCTCTTCCGCCAGCTGCCGCATGGCCTTCAACACTTCCCCGGTCAGTTCCGGATCAAGCGCCGAAGTAGGTTCGTCGAAAAGCATAATATCCGGCTGCATCGCCAAAGCCCGCGAGATGGCTACACGCTGCTTTTGTCCACCGGACAAACTGGAAGGATAGCTATCTTTTTTTACCAGCAGGCCTACTTTGTTCAATAGTTCTTCTGCTAACGGCAGGATTGCTTCGCGCTTCATGCCCTTTACCGTCAGCGGCGCTTCCATCAGGTTCTGCAGCACCGTTAAATGAGGAAATAAATTAAAGTGTTGGAATACCATGCCCATTTTGCTGCATATCTGTCTGGCCCGGCCTTCATCTGCGTATTGACAAGCGCCAGCAGGTCCTGGACCAGCCAGCTGCTCTCCTTCAATTTCAATCAAGCCGCTGTCGATCTGCTCCAAGCGGTTGAGACAACGTAAAAACGTACTTTTCCCCGAGCCGGACGGTCCGATAATGGCGACAACCTCACCTTTTTCTACCTCCATCGAAATGCCCTTGAGCACTTCTACGCCGGAGAATTGCTTATGTATATCAATAGCTCGAATCATTTTCATTATTGTCACCGCCTATTCTTCGTAGGTATTATAGCGTTTTTCCAGCCATTGGAAGCCCCAGGTAAGTACCAAGGTCATAACCAGATAAAACACAGCCGCCACCAAAAACGGCGTCGTACTGAAATCTCGCTGCACCAACGCCCGCGCCGTACGCAGCAAGTCATCCATGGCCAATACGTAAATCAAAGACGTATCTTTAACTAGAGTGATGGTCTCATTACTAATCGGCGGCAACACACGACGAATAACCTGCGGCAAAACAATACGGCGCATCGTCTGCACATAGTTCATACCCAACACCTTGGCGCCTTCGTACTGCCCCTTTTCAATGGACTGAATGCCCGCTCTGAAAATCTCTGCAAAGTACGCCGCGTAATTCAGCACAAACGCCAACATGGCAGCCGAAAAATCTGACAGCTTCACGCCCACATAAGGGATGAGCGGCAGCGCAAAATAGACAAACAAGAGCTGCAGCATCAAAGGCGTGCCGCGAAAAAGCCAAATATACATGCCTATAAAACGTTGCAACCAGCCGTAGCGGGAAATGCGTCCCAAAGCCAGTCCCAAGCCTAAAGGCAGCGAAAGCACAATTGTGACAAAAAACATTTTCAGCGTAACAACCGTGCCTTCCAGCATCGGTCCAACGATATTCAAAATATATTCCATTCTACCGTCTCCCATTGATTGTTTTCTTCCAGCACCGCGCTAAAGAACCGATGCCTTTCTCATTGTACATGAAGAACGTCTTTCGTGCCAGTCTTTCCTGCTTTTGCCGCACGTTTCCTAATTGCTTCCGCACCCAAAATCGTTTACACTAAGAAGGTACATGCTTTATAAAAATCATAAGTCGCTTTTAACTTTTCCAAGACGCACGTAGATTTCATTTCAAATATAATACGATAAACGCAACATAAAATAATGGAGGGACTTACATGGATGCCATTACCAAAGTAGAAATCATTACCCGGCCTCATAAGCTTGATGAATTAAAAGAAGCTCTTAACGCGATCGGCGTTACCGGCATGACCGTCAGCCAGGTTTTTGGCTATGGCTCCACCAAAGGCCATACCGAAGTATACCGTGGTCATGAGTACGCCATTAATTTGCTGCCTAAAATCAAAGTGGAAACCGTCGTTTGCGAGGTTCCTGTCGAACGCGTAGTCGAAACTGCTAAACGTGTTCTTCGCACCGGCGAAATTGGAGACGGCAAAATCTTCATTCACCCCCTCATCAACGCCGTCCGCATTCGCACAGGAGAAGAAGGACCGGACGCTATCAAAGAACCGGTACATTCTTGATTTTTTTTACAAACCACCTAGGCAAAGCTTTTTATTCATGATATAGTTGTTACATGCCGACATAGTGGCGACGTAGCCAGTAATAAACACGAAGAATTCCCCTTGAGGAAGCTTCGTGTTTGTTACTGGTTTTTTTGTTTTTATTGTATACATTAATCAAGGAGGACAAAACATGGAAATCTCAGTACATTCTCTGGCAGTTGGTTTAGATACCGTATGGGTGCTTCTTTGCGCCGCCCTTGTTTTTTTAATGGAAGCAGGTTTCGCTATGCTTGAAGCGGGCTTTATTCAAAGCCGCAACTCTCTTAACATTATTATGAAAGTGCTGGTAGACTGCGCTGCTGGCATGCTTGGATATTTCGCCGCCGGTTTCGCTCTCATGTATGGCGCCGATGCCGCCGGCTTGATTGGTACGAATGGCTTCTGGGTCAGCGGTGACCTGTCCCATTTGAATTTAAAAATCCCCGTCTATGCCTTCTGGCTCTTTCAGGCCGCTTTCGCCATTGCCATGGCTACCATTGTTTCCGGCGCCGTGGCAGAGCGCATGAAGTTTGCTCCGTATATTGTCTTCTCCTTTGTAGCTACTGTTTTCATCTATCCCCTGGCTGGCCACTGGGTCTGGAGCAGCGAAGGCTGGCTGAACCAACTAGGCATGCTGGATTTTGCCGGTTCCGCCGCCATTCATGCCTTAGGTGGTTGGTCTGCTCTAGCTGCCGTTTGGGTGCTTGGACCTCGTACTGGCCGTTTCAACAAAGACGGCAGCGCCAATGTCATGCCAGGCCACAACCTGCCCTTGGCAGCCCTAGGCGCCTTCATCCTCTGGTTTGGTTGGTTCGGCTTCAATCCCGGCAGCACACTGTCCGGTCTTGATACCAATATTGCCCGTATCGCCGTCAACACCAACCTGGCAGCAGCTGCCGGCGGCATGGCCGCTACGCTTTTGACGCTTTTCCGTTACGGCAAAGCCGATCCCAGTATGGCTATCAACGGCGCCCTGGGCGGCCTTGTTGCCATCACCGCCGGCTGTGCCTATGTAGAGCCCATCAGTTCCATGGTCATCGGCGCCATTGCTGGCGTACTCATTATTGCCGCCGTTCCCTTCTTTGACTCCTTGCGGGCAGACGACCCGGTCGGCGCCATCGCCGTACACGGCGTCTGCGGCACCTTTGGCACCGTTGCAGTCGGCATTTTTTCCGAAAATGGCGGCCTCCTCTACGGCGGCAGCACGGATCTGCTTTTCATCCAGCTTCTAGGCGTATTGGCCGTTTCCCTCTGGGGCTTCGGCGCCACCTATGCCGCTTTCAGCGCCATCAAAGCCATCTGCGGCATCCGCGTTTCTGCTGAAGATGAACACGAAGGTCTGGATCTCAGCGAACACGGCATCACCGCTTACAGCGAACTAGAATACGGCGCCTTAAAGCCCTTGCACCACCCCATCCTGCGCACGGCTCCTCTCGCCGCCAAAGAAGAAGAAATCCGTTCGGTCTAATATTGGAAAAAGGAGGATTAAACATACGAAACGGCCTGCGCTATGCACAGGCCGTTTTATTTTTCTTTAAATTTAGTTCTCCGTAGCCCTCAGTCATGCCCTCCGGTTCTCCCGCGACTCTTGTTCACTCCCATCGCTCCTCTTTTTTCTCCCTCCATCTCTTTGCAGCATACCGCTCATTCCCAAGAAGAATTTTCTTTCCACCGCTAAGTGCAGTACAATGCAAGTGGGAAGAAAAATCCTACCTTTCGAAAGGCGTGAACCCATTGGACATTTTGCATTTGACCTATTTTGTAGAAGTGGCGCGACAAGAAAGCTTTACCAAAGCTTCAGAGACTCTCTTCGTTTCCCAGTCCAGCATCAGCAAGCTCATTAAAAATCTGGAAAGCGAATTGGGCCTGCCCCTGTTTGACCGCACGCCGCGCGGCGTCTGTTTAACAGAAGGCGGCGTCCGCCTCTTTGAAAAGGCCAAAGTCATTCTGGATACGTTTCACGGCATCCATGACGACCTGTCCGTCTTTACCAGCACGCCCCGGGGCCGTTTGCGCATCGGCATTCCACCGCTGGTACAAACACTGGACAACCTCCCCCGCATTGTCGCGGAATTTAAGATGCTGCACCCTCTGATTCAGCTAAGTTTGATCGAAGTCGGATCCCGCATGGTGGAACGCAAGATTGATAACGGCGAATTGGACGTAGGCATCGTCGTTCTGCCGACCAAGGCGGAAGCGGAACTGGAGCTAGTCTCCTTTTTACAAGAACCATTGCAGCTTATTGTGCACAAAGAGCATCCCTTAGCCCAACGGCCAGCCGCCGACATTGGCGGCCTGCGCGAAGAATCCTTCGTTCTTTATCGGGACGATTTCGCTTTGCGCGACCACATCATGGACACCTGCCGCGCTCACGGCTTTACACCCAAAATTGTCTGTGAAACCGCCCAATGGGACTTCATGGTCGATATCGTCGCTTCCAAACTGGGCATTGCCTTTTTGCCGCGCAGCGTTTGCTTGAAAATTCATAACGACAACATTAAAACGCTACCCTTGATCAGCGAAATCAAGCCCTGGCACTTGGCTTTCGCCTGGAAAAATACCAACTTGCATCAGGCTACACGGGCCTGGCTTGAATATGCTTTCCAAATTTTCGGCATCCAACACCAGGTTTTCAATCTGGCGGAACATCATGATAATTCATAAGGAGGGACTTGCTATGACTCAACGTGTAGGAACCATTTCTTCGAAAGACATGCCTTTTGACAATATGCCCGACAGCAACTTTATCGCTTTAAGCATGGGCGTATTCAGCGTCGTACTCTTTCTTGCGCTCGCCGTCGCTTCCACCTTGTTATACCAAATGTCCTAAAACCACTGAGTAAGAGCAAAGCAGTTTTGCCTATTGATCGAAAGCTGTCGGCCGAATGCTTCCACTGAAAGTCGACAGCGCCCAACAAGCCAAAAGACACCTGTGAGCTGCTCACAGGTGTCTTTTGGTTATCACTTTATTTTTTCTCAGGCTTTGCCGGTTTACTCCGTTTTACAGGTTCTTGCTTCCGCGCCTGTCGTTTCAAAAAGCGCCCCTTATTGAGAAAGTACTCTTGCATATCCGCTTGCAAGCTACGTCGGCACCGTTCCAGTCTGGTCACTTCCCCGGGCGTCACTAGGGAAATCACCATGCCTTCTTGCCCGGCTCGACCAGTACGCCCAGCTCGGTGAAGATACGTCTGCGGCTCGTCAGGGAAATCCAAATTAATCACATGGGTAACTCCCGGAATATCCAAGCCTCTGGCTGCTAAGTCCGTTGCTACCAGCAAGGAAATCTTCCCCTTGCTGATTGCCTCTAAGGCTTCCTTGCGTTCCTGCTTGCCTGCATCCTTACGCAGCCCCGCCACCTTTACGCCGTGATGCTGCAATTTCTCCAACACCATTTCCAGCCGGCCCTGTTGCTCTACAAAAAGCAGCGCCCGCTTGACATCCAGCGCATTCAACACCTTGCGCAGTTCGTCCAGTTTTTCCCGATGCTCCACTTTTACATAGCAATGAACCAATTGCTCCGGCAGCTTCACTTCCGCTGCCGCTTCAACCAAATTGACCGTTTTGTCCAGACGCTCAATCACTTTTTGCGCCCGCGCTGGTAACGTAGCCGACACCATCAGCAACTGCCGCTGCGCCGGAACCTCTTTGATCACAAGTTCCACGGTCGGCGCATTTTGTTCGTCCAACAGCCGGTCCACTTCATCAAGCACGAGCGTACGCACGCCTGCCAAAGACAGCTTGCGTTTACGCAGCAGCTCAAGCACGCGTCCCGCCGAACCAACCACAATTTGAGGTTTTTTCTTCAAAGCCTCAATCTGCCGCGTCAGCGCCGCGCCACCAATCAGAGACGCCGCCGTCACATCCAAAGAAGCTTCCTTCGCCAATGCGCCCAGCACACGGTAAATTTGCATAGCCAGCTCATAGGTTGGCGCCAAAATCACCGCCTGAATCTCTTTTTTCCCCGGATCAATGCGCTGTAAAATAGGCAGCAAATACGCCAGTGTTTTCCCGGTTCCTGTAGCAGAACGCGCCGCTACATTTTCTCCAGCCAACACCCGGGGTATCATCTCTTCTTGTATCTGCGTCGGAATCTGCAGCTGCTGCGCGGCTAACGCCTTGACCAAAACCGGCTGCACACCTAACTCTTCAAAGGATTTACTCATGCTTTTTCTCCTTACTTTGCTCACGTAGACAACTACTGTTTCTTTATCCTACCATAAGCACCTCAAAAAACCAATCTTCTCGCTTACTTAGTACACTTTTCCGTCTAACATTCGTCGCAACAAAGAAGTGATGTAACCTTATTCTTGTGATATGATAGAAGGAATCACAAAACACACGGAGGAGATTCTATGGGTAAGCGTATCGCTTTTTTAATGTGGGGTCTCTGCCTGTTCGGGTTCGGGATTGTGCTGACTGTAAAAAGCAACCTCGGCACAGCCCCCTGGGACGTACTTCACCTTGGCCTCACCAACTATCTGCCACTGACGCTAGGGCAAGTTTCGCAAGGTTGCGGCGCTCTGGTAATCGCCCTGAGCTGGTTTTTAGGAGTCAAGCCTGGCTGGGGCAGCCTCGCCAATATGATTTTCATCGGCTTCTACATTGATTTTTTCATGTGGCTGCCTTTCATGCCCTCGCCGACGGCGCTTCCTTATCAGCTCTTCATGCTCGTCTTGGGCATCTGGATCATCGGCTGGGCCAGCTACTTCTACCTAGTCGCCGCCTTTGGCGCCGGTCCTCGGGACAGTTTTATGGTCGGAGCCGTAGCGAAAACCGGCCAACCCGTGTGGCTCATCCGCACCCTGCTAGAAAGCAGCGTCGCTATCGTCGGCTATTTCTTGGGCGGCCCGATTGGTCTTGGTACCATTATTATTGCTTTGACCTTGGGACCTTCCATCCAATGGGCCTTCCGCCTTCGCAACGAACGCCCCGAAGACATTCAGCATCTCAGTTTTTTCAAAAGTTCCGTCAAACCGCTGGCTAAAGCTAGCAACGAATAAATGAAAACAAACGGGAGTCAAGCGTATTATGTATGATCTTGTTATTAACAATGGTATCCTCTTTGACCCGGCACGCCAACTGCGTCTGCAGGGCCATTTAGCCATTCAAGACGGCCGCATTGCGGCTCTGCGCAGTGGCGAACCCTTCCAAGGGAAACAAGAGCTAGACGCCGCTGGCCATATTGTCTGCCCCGGCTTCATTGATATGCATGGGCATATCGACGCCGCCCCCTACTGCGCAGAACTTTCGCTGCAACAAGGGATTACAACCACCGTCGGCGGCAACTGCGGCGCGAGCCCCTTAGATTTGGAACAATTCTTTCGCGCGCAGGACGAAACAGGCTTTCCACTACATCAAGCTGAATTCATCGGCCATTCTACGTTACGTCGCACAGTCGGCGTCGAAGATCCACTGCAGCCAGCCACCAGCGAACAGATCCTTGAAATGGAACATCTGGCAACCAAAGCACTAGAAGCAGGCGCTTGCGGCCTCTCTCTGGGGCTTGCCTATGTTCCCGGAAGCTCTGCGGAAGAAGTGCTGCGCCTCAGCCGCCTAACGGCTCGCTTTGGTCGCATCATTTCCATTGATACTCGGCTTCTCAGCAATAACGATCTGTATTCCCTGGTAGAAGCCATTACCATCGCCCGCCAAACCGGCGCGCGTATGCAAATTTCCCACCTTGTCTATCAATACGGTACCGGCATGATCAAAGAAGCGCTAACCGTCATTTCTAAAGCCATCCAGGATGGCCTGGACATCCGCTTTGACAGCGGCATGTACACGGAATGGGCCACTCATATTGGCACCGTCCTCTTCAATGAAGAAGCCCTCGCCCGCGAAGAGTGGAAACTGGAAGACATCATTGTCATTACCGGCCCGCATCACGGCCAACGCTTGACACCGGAGCTTTATGACCATCTGCGCGCTGAAGCTCCCACTACGTCCGTCGTGGTACTGACAGGTATCGAAGAGGAAATCTACCAAGCACTCCTGCATCCATCCGCCATGCCCTCTACCGATACCGGAGCTTACGCCCCCGGCGAAGGACATCCGCAAATCGCAGGCAGCTTCCCCCGGTATTTTAAAAAGATGGTAGCGGACCGCTATGACCTCAGTCTCATGGAGGCCATCCGCAAAGCCACCTTACTCCCTGCGGAAAGCCTAGGACTCTTGCAAAAAGGCCGTCTTGAAGAAGGAATGGACGCGGATATCGTTGTTTTCGATATCCAGTCTCTCAGCGATAAGGCCACCTTTTTTACTCCCGACGCACCGCCTACCGGTATTGACTATGTCATTGTCAGCGGCCGTTTGGCGTTGGACCATGGTGTTATCCGGGATAATAAAGCCGGGCGCAGCATCCGCTGCCAGTGCCCTGCTTACGATTACCAGATATAAGAAGGATTTAACAAGAGTCGCGGGAGAGTACGAAGGAGAATCACAAAATCTGACCGATATAAAGTAAGTCCGTATCACAGCAATCTGTGGTACGGACTTTTTTAATACATATCATTTATGAACTTTATTTGGACGCTGTTTTCGCTGTGGTCGCGACTTTGGTTTCATCGCCGCGCACATAGAGACGCACTTGCTTGGCCGCTTTAGAAAGCGCCAGCTTATACGCTTCCGCGTCGGTCTGCACGGTAGCCCGACAGTCAAGCAGTTTTTTCTGCTGCATCCCTGTTTTTGCATCCCGAATCAGCACCGTAGCGCTGAGATGATACTGACAGGCGTCTTCCCCCGCTAAAAACCCCGGCATCTTCACGACTTCCCCGGTTACTTTCTTTACTTCCACTACAGTAGCCGCGTTGGCGTCATTTTTCTGCAGACCAAACTCCGCTAAAATCGCTTTATTCAAATCCGACGCCAACAGCGTATTATCCTGAATTTCCTCCGCCGGCAGCACTGCAAACGCCACCGTGAGATCCTTGACCACCTTCACTGTTTTATCGTCTTTAGACGCAGCTTGCGCCGGAAGCGCCAGCAAACAAACTAGGCAGCCCAATAGCAAGCCGCGAAATAACAATTTCATATTCATCCCTCCCAAGAAGAGTAAATTCGGCGAGAGAGACGGTTTTCCTCTATTTATCCGTTTGAAAAAGTTTCTGGCCATATTGGCTTAGGCGTTCCGCAAAAAGATCAGCATATTTCAAGCGATTCTCTTCCTTTTCCTTATACATCAAAGTGTCGGCTTCTTTGATGATTGCATTAGTACTATTAACATCAGTAGCCTGGCCGATCGCCCAACCAATGGAAATGCTCACAGGAACAGCGCCATTTACTTGATTGTGTGCTGCGATTCTTTCATGGACCCGCCGGCACGCTTCTTGAACAACGCCAACATCGGTCATCTGCATGACGACAGCAAACTCATCGCCCCCTAGGCGTATAGCAAGATCATTGTGCTTAAAACACTCTTTAATCATTCTCCCTACGGCCGTCAGTAAGACATCCCCTGCATCATGTCCGCAAGTATCATTGACCAACTTGAGTCCATCCACGTCAATGGAAATAAAGCCAATCGGATTGAAGCGGCCTGTTGCCAAACGCAGAAGTTCATGTTCTAAATAATTGCGATTATATAAACCTGTCTGAGCATCGCGAAAGCCAATATGTAGTAATTTTACCGTAGACAAGTAGACAGCCGCGATGACTAACAAAAAGGCCATAACTAAAAATACGCTGGTCAGCCAAACAAAGCGAATGGAGGAAGCGAGGATCTCATTAGTATCCTGCACCAAAATCAAATACCAGTCGCTAACATGATTGATTCCATGAAAATCGAATTTCATAACATGATAGGTCTTATCGGCATCATCAACAAATTGTTCAAAATGCTCTTCGCCATTTATAATGTGAGCTCGCACCGGCTCATACTTTCTTGCCATTTCCTCGCTAAGAATAAAGGTTTTTTCAGGATGAGAAATGGGCAAGCCCTTCTCATCTACCATAAACATATAACCACTTTGCCCCATTTTGACGCCATTGACAAATTTATCGGTAAAGTGTCGCATGGGCATTGCCACATGTATAGCACCCACGAAGGTTCCGTCCTTCCGAACCGGTAAAGAAATGATAAACGCAGGATTTCCATAGATCAAACTGCGATATACATGGGTAATCACATTGGGCTTGCCTTCATCATAGATTGACTTCGCCATGGGATGCTCCGCATTTGATTTCCCAATCGAATCGCCCCTAGTCGAATCCGCAAAAAACACCCCTCGTTGAATAACATGCTTCCTGCCATTCACAGCCATCAATTCAAAACTAATGCCCGGTCGCAAATTAGCCGACAACGCAATGTTTTCATAAAAGCCATTCTTTTCATGAAAAGAATGCAAAAAGTCATTAGCGCGTGCCACCGCCTCAACATTCGTAGGTTGGGCGCAAGCCTCAATAACCCGTGCATCGTCGGCAAGCACTGCTAAAACCACCAGTTGATCATCAATCCAGGTCTGGAGCGTTTTATTCGCCTGATCGAGAATTTTATGGCTAACATCCTGGTTTATTCGCATTTGATTGTGACTGTCCAAATAATAAATTGTGCCCGCCAAACATACAAATAAAATCAATAAAACAGGTAATATCCATTGCAAATATCGAACCGCTACTCTTCTAGGAATGCTGGTATTGTTTTGCATTTACGCTCCACTTCTTTTTCAAAGATACATTTCTCGAGAGTCTGGCTCTACCAGGCTCTTACTGCCTTCTAAACACTCAAAGCAATACCGTTTTTACGAAGTTTTCACTGTCTAGAGCCGTCATTTCACTACCTTGTGCTATTTCTATCGAAAAGCAGACTTCATTTTCAATTTATTAAAATTAAATTCTATTTAAATGCAATTAAATCCTGCAATAATATACAATTTTCAAACTGCTCCAATAAAGAATAGTGAGGAAAAACCGTCCATAAGAAGGTTTAGGATTTTACGCTGTCGCTCGTTAATCACCATATCCTTATGATGCTCTCAAAACTGAGCCTTGTTGTAATGACAAAAGCCATGGTTCAGGAGGATCGTCCCCTTGAGGCAGTTCCACTAAAAAGAAAAAAGCGCAGCTTCTTAAGAAGTTGCGCTTTTTACAACCTATTTTATTGACGAGATCAAGGTATCTGTTTGTTTAACAGCTTTGTCCTTTTCGGCTTTTTTCTTCTTTTTTTCCTTGTTTTTCGGACTCTTGTCTCCCATAATCAACATCTCCCTTTTATTGTGACACCTATGTTCATTATACCACTATTGTGAACCTGCAACGCGATAATTAACAAAACAATCATCCTACATTTTCTTTTTTATTTGGGACAGAAAGGACGCTTCCTAGTTTCCTTTTGTTTATGAGGTTCCCGTCTTGCCAAAATCACTAAAACTGGTTCAGAAGAACCGCCCCCCCTAAGTCAAAATTGCAATGAATAGCTTGTGCTGCGTCCGCCGCCTTCATCTTTTTTAAGAATAGCGGCTTGAATTAAATCGTTTATGTCGCGAGCAGCCGTGTCTTGAGAGCAATGTGTTATTTTAGCCCATTTGGATGAAGTCAGTTTTCCTTCAAAACCGTCCATAAGAAGGTTTAGGATTTTACGCTGCCGCTCGTTAATCACTTTATCCTTATGATACTCCCAAAACCGAGCCTTTTTAAGAACGTCGTCTGTGAATTGCGCTGCGCTGTTTACAGCCTCAAGCAGGACGGATAAAAACCAAATCAAGCCTTCTGTAATAGCAAGGTCTCCTTTTTGAATGTCCTCGAGAACCGTATAATACTTTTCGCGATTTTTTTGGATCTGCGAAGAAAAGCTATAAAATCGCTGCTCGCTATTTTCCGAGCGCGCCAAGAGAAGATCAGTTAAAGCCCTGGCAATACGGCCATTGCCATCCTCAAAAGGATGGATAGTTACGAACCATATATGAGCAACTACGGCTTTGATGACCGGATCTATTGCTTCTTCCGAATTGAACCAGGCAAGAAAACATTCCATTTCAGCAGGAACTCTCTTGGCAGGCGGAGCTTCAAAATGCACCTTGACCTGGCCGATTCTTCCTGAAATCACCTGCATAGGCCCTGCTTCTTCGCTGCGCCAATGCCCAACCGTTATTTTTGTCATACCGCTATACCCGGCAGGAAACAGCGCGGCATGCCATGCAAATAGACGTTCTCGAGTAAGCGGCGTCTTGTAGTTCTGCGTTGCATCCAACATCATTTCTACCACACCATCAACATCTCTATCGCTAGGCACAAGGCCCAGCCGGTCCATTCCCAGCTTCCTGGCTAACGATGAACGCACCTGCTCTTTGTCCAGCTTTTCACCTTCAATTTCACTGGATTTAATTACATCCTGCGTCAGCGTGAGTAAAACGGCATCTTCGCACTGGGACAGGCCAATGGCTTGCATGGTCCCTTTAAGCTGCCCTTGAAGAAAGCGAAATTCGGACAAATACGGCAGCAGTTCCGCAGCATCCCAATGAAAATTAGGCCAACTTTCTAATTGATGGATGTAGCGCATAAGGTCCACCTCAACTTTTACCATTTGCGGAGATTATCGTTATTATTCTCCGCATTATTGCGGATATTATACAACATAAAATCCGCATGAGCAAGCTCCCTTATCTGGATAGCCTACTATAACAATGTTTTTCACAAAAGTTGACAAAAAAGGAACGTCCCCAAATGTCACTCAACGCTTATTTAACTTCAACTAAGAAAAGTTTTAATACATTTCTCGTTTCGGCCCCATGCTTGGGGGAACGCGTTATCAGACATTAGTCGAGTAGATGCAGACATAAGTCAACGGTACTACTCTACCGCAGGCTCCAAAAAACAGATTGTTTATGATCTTCCCGCCTTGCCTAAGCCACTATACAAATGAGCTAGAGACCGTTGCTCTGAGTCCAGTCCGATATAGGAAGCAAAAAGAACCGTCCCCTTTGCTTCGTTATCAACATTGAATTTTTTCCATTAATGAAATCTTCACAAATATGGTTTAGCAATTGAAGGACTTTATTGCCTTTCCCAGAATTTATAAAAATAACATGTAATTCAAAACTTATATCGCAAGATAAGAATGCCTGTAAAAAGTTTAAGGATAGACTAATTTATAGTTAAGAGGGATGGCTTCATGGAAAATATTACAATCAAAGACATCTATGCCGGAAAACCAGATGCAAAAGATGAAATAAATTTTGACGGTTTACCTGGTTTCATAAAAACATTTATAGTACCACAAAATTGCAACTTAACATCATTAACCTCAGGTAATACCTGCTTTATTTCAGGATATAAAGGAACTGGAAAAACAGCTTTACTATTTTATTTGGACAATTTGATCCGAGAATGTGATCATAGTGCATGCTCTTCATTTATTTTTTTCAAAGAAGAATTTTCTTCTTTGAAAAAAAATGGGCTGGATGAATTTTTAAAAAGAGAAATATCTTCTATTATTATCGAAAAAGAAACATTGGTTGATAATTCTGATTTTGAATACATATGGAGATGGCTATTATACAAACGCATTGTCGCTGATAACGAAAAATTTAATAATGGTCTATTTGTAGATGATGATGCGTGGAATGAATTCACGACGATAATATCAAAAATAAAAGGACCCGCGAATATAAAAAAAAGTATAATCCCAGATAAAATTAAATTATCAATACCTTTAAAAGATCCATCAGGAATAACGATTTCACCCGAACTAGAAGTTAATTTAGGTAAAAATAACGAAGGAAATAACTATTGTTTTTTTATTGAGCTCATCGATAATGCGGAAAATGCATTTTCTAAAGTTACAAGAACAGATATACCTTATCATATTTTCATTGACGAATTAGAAGCATACTATGGAGATATAAATATATTTAAAAGAGACCTGTGCTTAATTAGAGATTTACTATTTACCGTCAAAAGGTTTAACTCTCTTTTCTCAGCAAATGATATGACCGCGACTAAAGTTATATGTTCTTTCCGAACGGAAATTGCAAATGCTATTTCTCGATTTATCATACCCAAAGAACTAAATAAAGTTACCTCGGGGTTTGAAGTACCACTAAAGTGGAATTATAATAATACTAATTCATATACCCACCCAATCATTCAAGTTTTACTTCGGAGAATTGCTATAAGCGAGGCTGCTAAAAGCGGGAAAGCCATCGGGGATAAAGAGATAATATCTCAATGGTTTCCTGAAAATATCCATGATATAGAACCATCAAACTATATTCTCAATAATAGTTGGCATAAGCCGAGAGATATTGTTCGGTTAATATCCTCGGCCCAAAACAGCATTGAGTGTGGCAATTCATGTTTCTCACAAGCTGTTTTTACAAGCTTACACAAACAGTACTCTATAGATAGCTTAATTGAGATCAAAGAAGAAATGAGAGCTTTATATACAGCAGAAGAAATAGAAGAAACTATTAATGTATTTACAGGATTTAAATCTGTTTTTTCTGTAATAGAGCTAAAAAACAGAATCAGCACTTATTTCTCCGAAAGTATTATATCTCATAAACTGCCTACCGTCCTAAATGATCTTTACAGATTGGGTTTTATTGGTAATTATTTTCCGGCATCCCAAATGTACAGATGGCAGCACAAAGGTGATGATCGGTTAATTATAGCAGCTGAATGGAGAATTATGATTCATCAAGCTCTTCAAGGAGCATTATCTGTAGGAAAAAAGCAAGATTACTCCTTGAGCCGACGCCGCAATCCAGAAATTGGTGATAGAGTTATTTTTGAAATCGAAAGAATTATACCCCATTACGCGCATGGGAAGTTTGAGCATTTCGGCAATTTCTATCCAGCACAAATGCATATAAGTGAAATTGAAAATCAATTTATTGAAGATATAAACAACTTTCTCTCCGTAGGAGAAAAAATTGCTGTTGTTGTTTTACCATATAGCTTGAAAGTTAATAAATGGGAAGTCAGCAAGCGAAGAATTATAGAAAAACCAAAAGAGAACGCATAAAAAAATTTATATAGACCCTGTTGTATATAACTAAAGGGGTTGTTTTGAAACTTAGTTTCCGCACAGCCCCTTCTTTGGGGGAAATCAAGTCACAAAATAAAGTCTCGCTGAGATGAGACAACGGGAGACAACGGGGACGTTCCTTTTTTGTCAGCTTTTGCTATAATTCCAGAAGCGGCAAGAAGCAAAGGGATGGTTCTTTTTGCTTCTTGCCGCTTCTAATCTCGTCCGTTCTATCTTTTGCCCCATATTTTCTTCTCTTGCTTTTCTGCAATCTCCTGCTTTTTTCTTCCAAATTATACAAAAAGACGCCAGAATATACGAATTCTTGTCATACACAATGACGCTTTCTTGCAATCAAGAATGAAACAGCGGGGACCTTACTACTCTTTCCTCAACCGTCTTATTGCTCCAGCCCTCCTGCAAATCCTGAAAATGCCAACAGACGTCGGTTGCTATGCCATCCGTGGCTGTTTTCAGTAGAGACCGGACGCTTCGCGCCATCCATGGCGCATCCGCCATTAGGTACTTCACGTACCGTCAGGTGCAACCAGCGCCGTCGCCGGTTCTCTTGTTCAATCCCCCGAAACCGACAAAAGCCCCCGCCAGCGCATTTGCGCCAACGGGGGCTGCTTTCTTATACAACTACTTATTCTTAGTCGTCGTCATCTCCGCCGAAGAGGCCGCCGAGACCGCCTAAGACGCCAGCGCCGAGAACGGTTTTGCCGAGAACGCTGCCTTCTTCACGGCTGCCGCCCTGCGACGGCGCTGCGGCAAGCATACGGCCCGCCAGACGGGAGAAGGGCAACGACTGCAGCCAGATGCGGCCCGGTCCTTGGAGAGTGGCGAAGAAAAGTCCTTCGCCGCCGAAGAGAGACGTCTTGATACCGCCAGCCTGCTGAATGTCAAAATTGACGCTGGGCTCAAAGGCCACAACGCAGCCAGTATCTACATGCAACACTTCTCCCGGCGCTAAGCGCCGTTCGACGATGGTGCCGCCAGCGTGCAGAAACGCTAAGCCGTCGCCATCAAGTTTTTGCATAACAAAGCCTTCGCCGCCGAAGAGACCCGTCAGGATTTTTCGCTGAAAATAAATGCCGATCGAAACGCCTTTGGCGGCGCACAAAAAGCTGTCCTTTTGGCAAATGAGAGTGCCGCCCATGTCGGCCAAGTTTACAGGAATAATATTGCCGGGATACGGAGCGGCAAAGGCAGCTTTCGCTTTCCCGGAGCCTTGATGCGTAAAGACGGTCATGAATAGGCTTTCACCGGTCAGGACTCGCTTGCCTGCGCCGATAATCTTATCAAAGAAACCGCCGCCGGAAGACGACGATCCATCGCCAAAAATGGTGTTCATTTCAACGGAGGCATCTTTATACATCATCGCACCGGCTTCAGCCACAACGCTTTCTCCCGGATCTAGCTCGACTTCGACGAACTGCATTTCCGCGCCCATAATCTGATAGTCGATTTCATCCGCCACCAACGCTCTTGACGACGGCGGCGGCGGCGGAGCTACCTGGCCCGGATCCGGCGGGCCGCCCCCCTGGTTCAGTTCCGCCAAGCTACCAATCGGCACCCAGCCTGTAAAGCCTTCCTTCCAGGCCATCCCCTGCGGATATCTTCTTGCTTCTTGTTTCGCTTGCTCTTCATCGAAAGGACCAAACGTCTGACCTTCATGGCTTAAATACCAATTCATCTGCCCACTCTCCTTAGCGTTGATTATCACTAGTCCAGAAATTTGCAATAGTTATAATTTGGAAACCAAGAATTATTTCGCCTTACAACGACGTTTTTCCTGCTAACGCCAAAATGGCCTTCTTCCCGCCAGACGTTCCACGGGAAAAAGGCCATTTTAAGTAAATCAGCAGCTCTCTATACTCTAATTGGAGAAGCGGACTCTTCCGTCTAAGGGCTGAAATTCTTTTTCTCCCGGCTTGCCCTCTGGCTTGCCAAAAGGCATTTGCGCCACAAGCTGCCAGCTTTCGGGAAGACTCCAGCGCTGACGCACTTCTTCTTCAATCAACGCGCCATAGTGCTGCAGGGATGCCCCAAAGCCAACTTCCTCAAGAGCCGTCCAGACAACAAACTGTAGCATGCCGGAAGCCTGCTGCGACCAGACAGGAAAATTATCTTTATACAAAGAAAATTTCTCCTGCAACCCTTTCACTACGTTCTGATCCTCAAAGAAGAGAACCGAACCGTAGGCTTTGCGAAAAGCGGTAATTTTTTCTTCCGTAGGTCCAAAGGCATCGGCCGGCACAATCTTGCGCAGCGCCGCTTCGACAATGTCCCAAAGTGCATTCTGCTGCGCTCCAGTCACAACCAGAACGCGACCGCTTTGAGAGTTAAATGCCGATGGCGTATGGAGCACAGCATTCTCGATAATACTGCGCAGCCGTTCCTCACCAATCGGGCTTTCTTTTGCCAGGCTATAATAAGTTCTTCTTCCTTTCACCGCTTGCCAAAAATCTCGAATCATACAGAATCCCTCCTTGAACAATGTTTATCTTTAACCATACTATAGCACTAGGGATTGTCTTAATCAATAATTATTTTCCATTGTTTGTTTACGCACAATTCACCCGCTTTGTGGGCAGGAATCCTCCGACGCATCGTGGAATACAGGGCATAGCGACTTTACAGATTTTACATTGCCAGGAGGATGCGCATGAAAACAGCAGAACGGATTAATCGCCTGGGCATTGAGAATGCCTTTGAAGTTCTAAAAGAAGTCCAAAAATTGGAATCTCAAGGAAAACAGATCATCAGCTTCGCCATTGGCGAGCCTGATTTTGACACGCCGGAGCACATTAAGGAAGCCTGCGTTCAGGCGCTCCGCCATAACCATACCCATTACAGCCCCTCCGCAGGCATTTTGCCGTTGCGGCAGGCTATTGCCGACTACATCGGTCGCACGCGGCAGCTTTCGGTAGCACCGGAGAACGTGGTAGTCACCCCTGGGGGCAAGCCGATTATTTACTACAGCATTCACGCCTTGGTCAATCCCGGAGATGAGGTCATTTATCCCAACCCCGGTTTCCCCATTTATGAGTCGGTAATTCGCTTTGTCGGCGGCGTACCCGTACCGGCGCCGCTTTTAGAAGAAAAAGGCTTTTCTCTGGATGTAGCGCATCTGGAAACGCTGATTACGCCTAAGACGAAATTGATCATCCTCAATAGTCCCCAAAATCCCACAGGCGGCCTCATCCCGCCTGATGATTTAAAACGCATCGCCGAGTTGGCCATTCGCCACGACCTTTGGGTGCTTTCCGACGAAGTCTACAGCCGCCTAATTTATGAAGGAGAGTTTGCCAGCATCGCTTCTCTGCCTGGCATGCAGGAACGAACCATCATCTTGGACGGTTTTTCAAAAACCTATGCTATGACAGGCTGGCGTCTGGGCTACGGTGTCATGAACAAGGACTTGGCGGAACTCGTAAGCCGCCTTGTTACTAACTGCGAATCCTGCACCAATACGTTCATTCAAGATGCCGCTGTTACGGCTTTGACCGGCCCCCAAGAAGCGGTTGCTTCTATGGTGCAAGAGCTGCGCGAGCGCCGCGATTTGATTGTCGAAGGTCTCAACGCGATCCCCGGCTTTAGCTGCCGCGCTCCGGGCGGCGCGTTTTACGCGTTTCCTAATGTGACCGAAGCCTGCCGTATCTACGGCTTCCAGAACGCAAAAGAGCTGCAGCAGTATTTGCTGTATGAAGGCCATGTAGCGGTCCTGCCACGCACGTCTTTCGGCCAGCGCCATGCCTTTGAGACTGAGGAATACCTGCGTTTTTCTTATGCGACTTCACCAGATACCATCCGCGAGGGGTTATCGCGTATCCGTAAGGCTTTGGAGAGACGCCGGGCAGAGCTTTGAACAAGAGTACGACAATAAAATATATCGACAGGAAGATTGCCGCGTCGCTACGCTCCTCGTAAAGACGGTCATTAGGCTGGATTAGGCGGAAAATAGCAAACCAAGTTTCTTCGAATATAGTTTTTGTCGTTCCAAGGAGCCAGTGCTTTTAGGTACGCTTCGGCAAACATTGAGATTGTTTGCTGGATGATGCACATAAAACAATAGCTCCTAAAAAAGGAGGTTTACCTATTGCTACGTGACGTATTGCAGCGCTGCGCGGGGTCGTGCTTAGTGCTGCTGGCTATTGTGACTTTTACATTTTTTCTGATGCACGCCATTCCGGGCGGGCCGTTCACCGGGGAAAAGAATCTGCCGCCGGTGGTTTTGGCGCACTTGGAGGCGCACTACCATCTGCAAGACCCTTTGTGGAAACAGTATGCTGATTACCTGCTGAATTTGGCGCAGCTGGACTTAGGGCCTTCCTTTAAATACGAAGGACGCAGCGTCAACCAGATTATTGCCGAAAGCTTTCCGGTGTCTTTGCAGCTCGGCGCTAGCGCGCTGGTGCTGGCTTTGGGTGCGGGAATTCCCTTGGGCTGCCTGGGAGCTTTGCGCAAAAACCACTGGCAGGATCACGGGGCGATGGCCGTCGCGATTATCGGCATGTCTGTCCCCTCCTTTGTGCTGGCCACCTTGCTTGTGCAGGTTTTCGCGGTACAGTTGGGCTGGCTGCCGGCTGCGCTCTGGGAAAGTCCTGCCTCGCTCATTTTGCCGGCGCTTTCGTTAGCCGCTTATCCATTGGCGTTCATCGCCCGCCTGACACGCAGTTCCATGCTGGAGGTGCTGTCTCAGGACTACATCCGTACGGCCCGCGCTAAGGGATTGAGCCTTTGGGGCACCGTTTACCGGCACGCTTTAAAAAACGCCCTCTTACCGGTAGTGACCTACCTCGGACCTATGGCGGCTTCCATTCTTACGGGCAGTTTTGTGGTGGAAACCATCTTCGCCCTGCCCGGCTTAGGCCGTCATTTTATCACCAGCATTTATAACCGCGATTATACGGTCATTCTCGGGGTAACCGTATTTTACAGCGTCCTTGTCATTGCTTTTAATCTAGTAGTCGATCTTTTATATCCGTTGCTGGATCCTCGAATTAAGCGCTTTGAGAAAGGTGGTAACTGATGAACCAGCCCGAATGCACCCAAAATCTTTTACCGCCGCCAGTTTCACCTTGGCAGCGTCTCCAACGCCACAAGGCAGCTATGGCTGGACTATATTTTCTTGGCGCTCTCTTTTTAATTTGCTTGTTTTTCCCTATGCTTTCCTCTCTTTCCTATGCGGATCAAAACCTCTGGGAAGCCAACGCCGGCCCCAGTGCCGCGCATTGGTTCGGTACCGACTCACTAGGAAGAGATCTCTTTATCCGTGTTCTTTACGGCGCTCGCATTTCCTTAGCCATCGGCGTCGCTGCCAGCGTCATTAACCTTTTGATTGGTGTTACCTACGGCGGCATCGCTGGTTTCTTCGGTGGACGCACCGACCGCATTATGATGCATTTAGTGGACATTCTTTACGGCATCCCGATGCTGCTCTACGTAATTTTGCTGATGGTTCTATTAAAGCCGGGATTGACCAATCTGTTTCTGGCGTTAGGCATTGCCTACTGGCTGGGCATGGCACGCATTGTCCGCAGCCAGATTCTGACTTTAAAAGAACGGGAATTCGTCTTGGCCGCCCGCTCCTTGGGACTAAGTCCCTGGCGCATTCTTTTCCGTCATCTGCTGCCCAACTGCAGCGGCCCCATCCTGGTAACGATGACGCTAGGCATCCCGGAAGCAATTTTTGCCGAAGCCTTTTTAAGCTTCATCGGCTTGGGCGTTGCCGCTCCCATGGCTAGTTGGGGCGTCTTGGCGTCTGAGGGGCTGACAAGTGTCCGTTCCTATCCTTACCAACTTCTCTTTCCATCGCTGGCCATCAGCCTTACCATGCTGGCCTTCAACTTTCTCGGCGACGGGTTGCGAGACGCCTTGGATCCCCACAGCAAACGTTAGGAGGCTTTTTTATGAAGCACTTACATACAAAATTAGAACAACTTGCCGCAAGCTGTCCTTGCCGCTGGAGCGCCATCGTTACCGACGGCTCCGGGAATGAATTATATTCAGTTCGACCGGATATCATCTATCCTTCGGCCAGCATGATCAAAGTCCCCATCCTATTTGAGATTCTGCGCCAAGCGGCTACAGGAACATTGTGTCTGCAAGAAACGCTGGTTCCTTCCGTTTCCTGCCGTGTCGGCGGCGCCGGCATTTTAAAAGAGCTGAACCCGTCTTTGCAGCTGAACATCCGCGATTTGTGCGTTTTGATGATCTCCCTCAGCGACAACACCGCCACGAATACCCTCATTGAACGAATAGGCATGACGGCGGTAAACCAAACGATGAGTGACCTGGGTCTTGCCCATACCCGCCTGCAGCGCCGCATGATGGATTTTGCCGCTGCCGCAGCAGGACTTCAAAATGAAACCAGCGTCGCCAACATGGCCAAGTTGTATCAGCTTCTCCTAGACGGCCAAGAGTTGCCGCCTTCGTACGCCGCACTGGCTTTAAATATTCTTAAAAGCCAGCAAGTTCGCGATAAAATCCCCTTCTATCTGCCGGAGAGCCTTTCGTTAGCCCATAAAACCGGCACCTTGGACGGCGTTGAGCATGACGGCGGCATTTTATACCTGCCTACAGGTCCATATATCGTCTGCATTTTCGCCGATGGCCTGCAAAACAACGCCCACGGGCTACAGCTTATTGCCCATATGGGCCGCGCTGTCTACGACGCCCTGCTGCAGGAGGATGACTAATGCGTATTTCCTTGCGCCACTTTGCTATTCTTCTGCTGCTAATCGTCCTAACCGCATCCGGCTGCAGTCGTCAGCCACAGCAAACGGAAAATACTCTGCGTTATGTATTGGAAGCCGAGCCTGCCACCTTAGATCCGGCCAAATCCACAGCTATCCCGGAATCCTTGGCCGAGCTGCAGCTTTTTGAGGGATTGACCCGTCTGGATGCCAAAGACCGGCCCCTGCCTGGCGTAGCGACGCAGTGGGAAATTTCCGCCGACGGCCTGCGTTACACCTTTCATCTGCGTCCAGACGCACGTTGGTCCAACGGCGAAGCGCTCACCGCTCACGATTTCGTCTATTCTTGGCGACGCGCTTTAGACCCGGAAACAGCTTCGGAAAATTCCTATATGCTATACGCGCTGAAAAACGGACAAGCCTTCAATGAAAAAGAGGCGTCCCCTGAAGAAGTCGGCGTCCGCGCTTTGGATGAGCGCACGCTGGAAGTCACGTTGGAAAAGCCTACGGCTTATTTTCTCAGCTTGGCTTCGTTCCACGCTTTTTATCCCGTTCACCGCGCCAGTATTGAAAAGGCGCCGGAAAGCTGGTCGTCCCAAGCGGAAACGCTTATCGGCAACGGCCCTTTTCGCCTGACTGGCTGGGTGCACCACGGCAGCTTATCCTTCGTCAAAAACTCCTACTACCGGGATGCCGCCTCCATCCGCCTGGATAGCATGTACTGGCCTATCGTGGACGCCCAAGCCACCCGGCTGACACTGGTGGAAACCGGCCAAGCGGATATGATGGTCGAGCCGCCGGTGGTAGAGCATGACCGCCTGCAAAAAGAAGGACTCCTGCGCATCGCTCCCTACCTGGGCCTCTATTATTACGTGTTTAACACCCAAGCGCCGCCTTTTGACCGCCTGGAAGTGCGCCGCGCCTTCGCGCTGTCCTTTCAACGGCAAGCTCTGATTACCCACGTAGTCAAAGGAGGCAAGCTTCCAGCCTACGCCTGGGTACCTCCGGGCCTCACCAATCCGGCTACAGGCCTTGATTTTCGTCAAGAAGGCGGCGACCTAAGCCGCGAAGACGCAGCCGCCGCAAAAGAAGCGCTGCAAAAAGCAGGCTACGGAGACACGCTGCCACCGATCACATTGCTTTTCAATACCGGTGAAATGCATAAGGCGATTGCCGAAGCCGCTCAAGAGATGTGGAAGCAAAGCTTGGGTATCGCCGTCACCTTGACCAATCAGGAATCAAAAGTCTTTCTGGCGTCCCGCACGCGCGGCGAGTTCCAAATCGCCCGCGCTTCTTGGATTGGCGACTACGCCGATCCCATGACCTTTTTAGATGTTTTCAAGGACGCCACAAACGACGCCAAGTACCAAAGCCCCCGCTATAACGCCTTAATCGAAGAAGCGCAAAGCTCCCTTGACCCGGCGCGCCGCATGACGGCCATGCATGAAGCGGAGCAGATCCTCCTTGACGACGCTGTCATCCTGCCTATTTACTACACGACACAGCCCTATGTAGCCAGCCCCCGCCTGCAAGGCGTCGCCTGGTCGGTACTGGGCCTAGCGGATTTTAAAAATGCTTACTTAGAAAACCGCTAATTTATTCGTAGCTCACGCTAAAATGCTCTTTTTTCCGTCATACATCGTCAGAAATCCTCGGCAGAGCGCCGCTATGCCTGTGTTTTCTTCCTCGCCTGCCGAATTAAGAAAGTCGGTTGTCATGCAATCCTAGCCCAACCGACCTTAGGCGCATCCGGCACCGTTTCATTTGAGCGAAACACTCATTAAATCATCGTCTTTCTTGGGGGCACAAATTAGAATAGTGTAAATCATCCCCCATCTTCCATAACCATTTACCTATAGAAAGGTTTAAAACGATGAAATCACTAATCAAACCAAAACCGTTGCGCCCAGGTGATACGCTTGGGCTTTTAGCGCCGGCCAGTCCCGGAAAAGCAGAGGAATTAGAGGCAGGTGTACACTGGCTGCAAGCGCAGGGTTTCCAGGTCCGTTTGGGCAAGAGCGCCGCTTATACTGAGGGCATCTGTGCCGGTACCGATGCCTTGCGTATTGACGATTTGCATACTTTTTTTGCCGATCCTAGCATTGCAGGCATTCTCTGCATACGCGGCGGCTACGGCAGTATGCGTCTTTTACCGCAATTGGATTTCGAGCTGATCAAACGCCATCCCAAGGTGTTTATGGGCTATAGCGACATCACCGCCCTGCACACCTTTTTGCAGCAGCAATGCGGCTTGGTGAGCTTTCACGGCCCGATGGCGGCTTCGGATTTTGGCCGAGAGCCACGATCTGCTTTTACCTGCGAGCACTCGCTTCGAGCGCTCACCAGTACCAAACCGCTAGGAGAGCTACCAGCGCCTCCTGCTGGGGCGGTTCCTTTTTTTCTGGTTCCTGGAGCAGCGTCCGGCCCTCTGTGCGGCGGCAATCTCAGCCTCATCGCGGCGACCTTAGGCACACCGTATGAGCTAGACACTACCGGACGCATTCTTTGCCTCGAAGAAGTGGGCGAGGCGCCCTACCGTCTGGACCGGCTGCTGACGCAGCTGCACCTTGCCGGTAAGCTGCAGGCCGCGGCGGCCATTGTCATGGGCGTCTGCAGTGGCTGCGACAGCGAAGAAGACCCGCTCGGTCAGCGCACCGCCGATGTGCTGCGCGAACGTCTTGGTTCTTTAGGCAAGCCTGTTCTCTGCGACGTTTCTTTTGGGCATACTCCTGACAAACTTACATTGCCCTTGGGCGTCCAGGCTACGATTTCGCCGCAAGCTAGCCTAGCCCTAACAGAAGCCGCTTTAGAGGAGGCCCCTGCTAATGATTACTGCTGAAAAAAACCGTCTTTGCCAAGAAGTAGATGCTCTGGAATCGGAAATGACCCGTCTCAGCCTGGCTTTGCACGCACGGCCGGAACTAAGCGGTGAAGAATACAACGCAGCGCGGCTTTTGAGCGATGCCAGCCGCGTGCAAGGGTTTCACATAACCCAAGGCGTCACCGATCTCCCAACAGCGTTTCTGGCTAAACGCGGTGATAGAGGTCCTAAAATCGCTTTTTTAGCCGAATACGACGCGTTGCCTGGTCTTGGGCACGCTTGCGGACACAATCTGATCGCTTCGATGAGTTTTGGCGCGGCTGCCGCCTTCGCCGCCCTGACGGCAGACAAAGCACAAACCTATTTCATCGGCTGTCCGGCGGAAGAAACCCTGGGCGGTAAAATTACCTTGACCAACGCTGGCGTCTTTGATTCTTTTGACGCCGTTTTCATCGTCCACCCCAGCGATGAAACGACTTTAGGGGGAACTTCTTTGGCGTCCCACCCCTTATGCGTACGCTTTCATGGCCGCGAGGCTCACGTAGCCAGCCGCAGCGAGCGCGGCATCAACGCCCTGGATGCGCTGATACTTTTTTACCAAGGCCTGCAGGGGCTGCGTCTGCGTTTCGGCGAGCAGGCCCTCATCGCCGGCATTATAACCGCTGGCGGTACCGCGCCCAACATCGTCCCCGCTTTGGCAGAGATGAAATGCACTGTTCGCTCGCTTACCAGCGACTATTTGGAACAGCAGGTACTTCCCGCCGTCCGCGCTTTGGCGACCGGCATAGCCGCAGGCACCGGCACAACGGTAACGCTGGAACACTATGAACCGCTATTCAAAGAATTAAAGCAGGATGCTGCGCTTGCCGCTTATTTTGAAGAAAACCTGCACCTTCTAGGCGAGCCAGTCCGGCATCTGCCGGACGACGACGCTAGCGGCTCCACGGACGTAGGCAATGTCAGCCATGTCGCCCCGACGCTGCACCCGGAGCTTTCCATCGGTACCGGCTTGGCAGCCCATACAACCGCGTTCGCCCAAGCCGCCGGTTCCGTTCAAGCGCAAAAGCGCGCCCTTGTCGGCGCCAAAGCTATGGCTATGAGCGCCTGGGATGTTATAATCAACAAAAAACGACCATGCTGATTAGCATGGTCGTTTTTATTACTCGATTTTCTAGAATTTCCCTCTCACATAGGGTTCCGGCCATTCAATTTCTTGCTGCAGTTCATGGGCTGCTTGGAGCGCCCAATAAGGCTGCCGTAACAGCGCTCGTCCCAGATAAACCAAATCTGCTCCGGCTTTTAAAATTTGCTGGGCCTGCGCCGCCTGTGTCACCAGGCCTCCGGCTAATATCGGCAAAGAAGTCTGCTCTTTAATGGTCAACGCCAAGGGAATTTGGTACGACGCATACGCTCTTGGCTGAATAGGCACCACGCCGCCGGAACTGACATTCACTAAATCTATACCTAGATCTTTCACCAAGTTCAGCATATCCGCGACCACGACAGCGTTATTCCCTAATGGATGGTATTCCTCAGCAGAAACCCGTACAGTTACCGGATAATGCTCCGGTACAGCCCGTCGAACTTCTGTCAGCACTTCTCGGAGAAGCTTGGCCCGTTTAAGCACGCTTCCACCATACGCATCGGTCCGAAAATTGGTTAGCGGCGACAAAAATTCATTGATCAAATAGCCATGTGCCCCATGAACTTCAATGAGATCAAAACCTACTTGAATCGCCCGGCGTGCAGCTGCGCCAAAAGCGGCGATAATTTCATCGATCTCTCCCAGTGTCAACGCTTGCGGAGATTGGCAGCTTTCGTCAAACTTTACTGTAGACGGTGCTACCGGCACGCTGTCCGGCACCGTACTTTTGCGGCCTGCATGAGCCAGCTGCACGCCAATTTTTCCTCCTTGAGCGTGTACGGCAGCCACCAGCTTTTTCATCCCCTCAACCTGTCCATCTTCCCACAGGCCCAAGTCTTGCGCGGAAATGCGTCCCCTGCCTTCCACTGCCGTGGCTTCCACAATAATCAGCCCTACTTGCCCCGCCGCTCGACTGGCGTAGTGCAGGAGATGCCAATCAGTTACTTTGCCGTCAGCTGCGGCTTTATACATGCACATAGGCGGCATAACGATGCGGTTTTTCAGTTTCAGATTTGCAATGGCATACGGTGTGAACAACATAGTTTTCCCTCCTCAACGAGTCCAATATTCATACTTAAGGAATACTCATTCTTTCCTTTCTTGCAGGTATTCTCCATTGCAGATAGAATACCTCTTTTTATAAGACTTTTATTTTGAGGAGGCTTTTTCACCTATGGCAACTGTAAAAACAACCTATCTCGGCGGACTACGCACTGAATCAATTCATCTCCAATCCGGTACAAAAATTCTCACTGACGCCCCCGTGGACAACCACGGCAAAGGCGAAGCTTTTTCGCCTACCGATCTCTTAGCCACCGCTTACGGCTGCTGCGTTTTAACCATTATGGGCATCGCCGCGCAAACGCACGGTTTTACCGTGGAAGGCACTCAAATCGAAACCACGAAGGTGATGGGAACCAATCCTCGCCGCGTGGTAGAATTAATCACCACCATAACACTGCCCCATAATCAATACAGCCCGAAAGAACGCAAAATTCTAGAGCTAACTGCCAAAGAATGCCCGGTATTTAACAGCCTGCATCCGGAGCTTAAAAAATCCATCACCTTCGTTTATACCGAAGCCTAAGGAGCCTGCCATGAAATTTATTTCTTGGAATGTTAACGGTCTTCGCGCTTGCCTAGGCAAAGGCTTTAATGACTTTTTTCAGCAAAGCGATGCTGACTTTTTCTGCGTGCAAGAAACAAAAATGCAGCAGCACCAAGCGGAATTGGACTTTCCAGGGTACGAGCAATACTGGAACAGCGCCGTCAAAAAAGGCTATTCCGGCACAGCCGTATTTACTCGTCATACGCCGCTTTCCGTACGCTTGGGCATGAACCTGGAAGAACACGATCAGGAAGGACGTCTGCTTACGCTGGAGTATCCGGATTTTTTTCTGGTTAACGTCTATACGCCCAACTCTCAACGAGAATTGGCACGTTTGGATTACCGCATGCAGTGGGAAAACGATTTCCGCCGCTACCTGGCAAAGCTGGATACCGAAAAAGCTGTCATTTTGTGCGGCGACATTAACGTCGCTCATCAGGACATCGACCTTAAAAATCCCAAAAGCAATCGACGAAATGCGGGCTTCACTGATGAAGAGCGCGGCAAAATGAGCGAATTACTCATGGAAGGCTTCACAGATTCCTTCCGCTACCTTTATCCAGCGCGTGAAAACGCGTATACCTGGTGGTCCTATATGATGAAGGCCCGCGACCGCAATGTCGGTTGGCGTATTGACTATTTTCTCGTCTCCAACCGCCTGCAGGACCAAATCAAAGAAGCGATGATTTACGCTGACATCCTGGGCAGCGATCATTGCCCAGTGGGATTAGAGTTAGGGTAACGATTTTTATACAGAGGAACAGAGCATAAAGGCCGGTGAAATCCTTACGCAAAGGATTCCACCGGCCTTTTTTAGTCTTAAGTTAATTGGGGGGACTCTTGTTCAATCCTTATTCTCTGGCTTTTCTCTGTTACTCATTCCTCTGTGTTTCGTGCTTCGTCCCCCTGTTCCCCGCCTAGCGGAAGCAGGGCCATGGCCTCTGCTTCAGGCACGGGCTTACTGAAGAGATATCCCTGCAAATAGTCACAGCCCATTTCCAGCAAGCATTGACGCTGTTCAGGCAATTCTACGCCTTCGGCCACTACCAGTAGGCCCATTGAGTGAGCCAAATGGACGATGGAGTTAACAAGCTGCGTCTGTTCGCCGTCTTCTCCCAGCGTTTTTATGAAGGTCTTGTCAATTTTTAGGGTATGTACAGGCAAATTATTCAAATAGGTTAACGAAGAATAGCCAGTACCGAAATCATCTAGCGACAACAGCAAGCCATGCGCCCGCAAACGCCATAGTTTTTCGATGTTCTCGGCCATCTCCTCAATCAAAACACTCTCTGTGATTTCCAGTTCCATTTGTTTGACGCTGATGCCGGCCTCGGCAATGCATTCGTCCACAAATTCCACAAAGCCATATTCCATCAACTGGCGTGCGGAGATATTGACGGCCACTCTCAAATGTCCTTGTCCGTTCGCCGCCAGACGAGCGGCAAACGCGCAAGCTTCTTTCAAGACCCAACGGCCAATGGGCACAATCCAACCGCTCTGCTCTGCAAAAGGAATGAACACGTCCGGCGCGATCAGCCCCTTCTCCGGATGCATCCAACGCAGCAAGGCTTCAAAGCCTATTATTTCGCCATCGCTGACCCGGACCTGCTGCTGATAATACAAGCGCAGGTCGCCCACTTCTAAAGCCTGCCGCAACCCGGCCGCCAGCCAAATCTTTTGATCCGTTTTCTCTAACAACGTCCTTTCATAAAAGCACCAGCAGTTGCGCCCAGCGCGTTTGGCCGCATACATGGCCAAATCTCCTTTGCGCAACAGTTCTTCCATATTTTCTCCGTCTTCTGGATACAACACAACCCCTACGCTGGCAGAAAGACGCAGCTTACCTGTACTCACTTCATAATCGCGGTACAAATTGCTTACAAGGGCTTCCGCCATTTTGACCGCCGCATTCATATTCGCCCCAGGAACGACTGCGACGAATTCATCGCCGCCAATACGCGCTATGTAACAATCCGCCTTCAATACCTCATACACTTGACGGCTGGCGGCACAGATCACTTCATCACCGGTAGAATGTCCAAAGTGATCGTTGATATCTTTCAACTCATCCATATCGATGAAAAAGAGCGCTCCAATTCGGGGTTCTTCCTCCAAACACTGCGTCAGCTTTTCTTTAAGATTTTCCCGATTTGGCAAGCCGGTCAACCCGTCAAAATAAGCCAATCGATGCATTTTCTCCTGTACCTTCAACCGCCCCAGCGCCACCAGCGCTAAATCCGCAAATTGTTGCAGCGTTGCTACATCTTCCTTATGCACAACATGCTCCTGCCGCCAGCTAATCGTCAGAACGCCGCGCACTTCGCCCTCTTGAATCAGCGGCAGCATGATAACGCTCTTCAGATTCATCAGCCGCGCATCGTCTACACGTCCGGCAAAAGCGGCATACTCCGGGACATACAGCAATTCTTTTTGCTCATATACCAAGCCTTCCATGCCTGTTGCCAATGGCTGCACCTCATGCAGAAACGGTAAATAAGCTCCTCGGCTGTGGTACATCCTAAAACCAGGCTTGTTTTCATCATAAAGAGAAATGTAGCCGTCTGGAGAATCTACTAAATACATAGCATTGTCCAAAATAACTTCAAACAACTCTTGCACATCGGTTAAGGGTCGCGTCAAAAGAGCGGTCACGGCCCGATACTGCCGTTCGCGGCGCAACACGTCGTCTTCGGCTTTTTTACGCACTGCCACTTCGTCGGCCAAGCTGGCGTTCAGCAACGCCAAACGCTCATTGTTGGCAAGGGCTTCTTCGTTCATGGCCAAAAGCTCTTGATTGGCCGCTCCCAGATCCTGCGTACGCCGTTCTACCAGCACTTCCAGCTGCCCTTGATACTGGGCCAGCGAATCAATCATGCGATTGAAATGGTCTGCCATTTCTCCTAATTCATTTCCTTTATGGACCGGCAAACGCACCGCTAAGTCCCCGCCGCTGACTTGCCTTGTCGCTTCTACCAGCTTTTTGATTGGGCGGCTAAACTTTCTGGCAAGCCACCAGGTCAGACACAAAGAAAACAGCAGCACCCAGCTCCCCAGAAACAAATTTCGGAGCGACACATCTTTGATAAAGGCCATGGCGGCGCTCTTCTTTTGCACCACAATCAGGCTCCAAGGGGCCGATATGCCAGGCATCGGAATGCTGCGGTACGCGCAAAAATACTCATCTCCATCTTTTTCTTCATAGGAAGCTACGCCATTTTGCCCTTGCAACACAGTCTGCACAATATTTTCTAAGGCTGCTGGCAGTATAAACGATTCCTCGCTCACCACCTCATTGTTTCTTGCATCTGTGACCAACCTCCCAGTAGCATCGCGCATCAGCACCGACTTACGCTGTGTCCGATAATTATAAAGTTCATTCACCTGCCGCCGATCTGGATGCGCAATAACACCGCCGTTTCCATCCAAAAGATAGGCGTAGCTACCGTCTCCGGAATTGAATGTCTCCACCAAATCCTGAAGTTTTGACACCTCTATGTCCGCCATCAAAATGGCGTTCAGTTGTCCTTCTCTGGAGATGCGTTGAACAATCGTGGTAATCGGCGCCTCTGTCGTTAAAGAATAATATGTATCAGATACATATGGCTGTTTTTGCGCCATAAATTTCTTAAACCAAGGTCGTTCCGCCCGATTAGCCGACGTCCCACTAGAACGGGCCAGTTGGTCTCCCTCAAGACTTGTCACCGCCAAAAGTTGGAAGAACGGATACTGCCTAGCTGTTTCCTCCAGCAGTTGCTTTTGTTTTTCCTTATTTCCATCAATAACCGTAGGAGATTTAGCTAGTAAGGAATTGACATTATACGCATTTTGCATAAACAAAGCAATGTTATCGGCCAAACTATTCGCCATCTGGTAATTAGTCTGCTGCATAGTATGCTCATATTCTTCGGCCATGAAATAGTAGCTAAGATACAAAGTAGAAGCCAACGTCAACACGACAATAGCAGATGTAAACAAAACTAATTGACTGCGAATAGTGCCAAAGATTGTCATGCGGCGCCTCCTCTTTTCAAAGTATATTCAGCATCACTGCAACGCCGTAGCATAAGCACCTTTGCTTTGTCTTTATTTTTTATTTATTTTATTCCACATAGTGGAATTCTCCCTTTTTTGCAAAATTCCTACTTGCATAATTTCCGCATAGTAACTTTTACACATTTACCAATAATTCGGGATAAAAGTACCAATTTTCTTTTGATTTTCTAGGATTCTAGTCTCTCCATCTTGCTTTTCCCTCGAACACAGTGCTTTCTATGTATAAACATACAAAAGGAGCTGTCTACCAAAGGTTTAAACCTTGGCAGACAGCTCCTTTAAAACCAGCCAGTTTTTACGGTTTCACGCTGGCTTTAAATACTTGCTTGCCGTCTTTCATTTCAATAATAACTGCGCTCTTCACGGCGTCATGAGTAGCGTTCAAGGTAGTAGAGCCAGTAATAGCCGGGAAGTCTTTGGTTTCAGCCAAGGCGGCGCGGATTTTGTCCGGCTCCAGACTGTTGGCGCGCTTGATGGCGTCAATCAGAGCGTTAGCGGCGTCATAACCCAGAACGGCCATGGCGTCCGGCATCTGACCATATTCCTTTTTATAGGCTTCTACAAAAGTTTTGCAAGCCGGAGACGTATCTTCTACAGAATAGTGATTGGTGAAATAGGTGTTATTCAAAGCTTCGGCAGTACCCAGTTCCACCAGCTTAGGAGAATCCCAACCGTCGCCACCCAAAACCGGAGCAGTAATTCCAAGTTCCCGGGCCTGTTTAACGATTTTTCCTACTTCTTCATAGTAGCCAGGTACATAAATAACTTCTGCATTCAACGATTTAATTTTGGTCAAAATGGTTTTGAAGTCCTGGTCTTTTTGCAGGTAGGACTCTTCCGCCAAAATGTTGCCGCCGCCTTTGGTAAAGGCGTCTTTAAAGAAAGCAGCCAAGCCTTTGCTGTAATCGCTGCTGTTATCGATCAGCATAACCGCGCTTTTTACCTTCAACGTGTTCAGCGCGAAATTAGCGCCCACTGTACCTTGGAACGGATCAATAAAGCACATACGATAGGTATATTGCTTCACTTTACCGCTCTTTTCGTCTACCGTTACTTTAGGGTTAGTAGCGCCTACTGCCAGATACGGTATCTTAGAAGCTTCCGCCACGCTCGAGGCCGCAATGGCATTAGAGCTGGAGAAAGTACCAGTCACAGCAACTACTTTGTCCTGCGAAGCCAATTTCGTCATCGCATTGGCCGATTCGGAAGCTTCGCTTTTGTTATCTGCAACAATCCCTTGAAGCTGTTTGCCTAAAACGCCGCCTTTGGCATTTGCTTCTTTAATAGCCAATTTAGCGCCATTAGTAATGGAAGATCCCAGTGTGGCATTGCCGCCTGTCATTTCATTCAACAAGCCGATTTTGATTTCGTTGGAGTTGGAACCGCCACAGCCAGCAACCAAGCCCGCCATAAACACTGCCATAAACATGGCCATCCATTTAATTCCCTTACTCTTCACAAACAATCTCTCCCTCTCGTAGCCACTGATTGATTCAGCCGCTCCTATGCTTATTCCTATTTCAACAGCGTTTTTGCGACACTGTAAAACAGACGCCTCCTGGCTCTCCCAAAAGAAAAAGAGCCAAACATCTCGTTTGACTCTGAAAAGCACATAAAGCTGCAAATTTTTAGATTCCCTAAAAACGCACCTATGGCTCTGTCCTTTTGCCTGAGAGTTTCATCAACCGCAAGCGGTTGACTTGCCCCTTCGGCGCCCTGCTTATCCAGGGGCTCTCCAGAGTTCCATCCATTTGCGGTTTGGCGAATTTTCTAATAAAACTGCTTTCTCCCGCAAACTTCACACGGACACGAGTATTAAATTTTCAATACATTGTCTAGATTATACTAACCTGTCTATTTTTTGTCAAGTCTTTGCCACAAAATTTGTTGTCAGCGACTCTCGTTTCTATTTTTCGTCATAGATGCCCAAAATTCGTACTTGCCCGCTGGCACCACGTACTGCTTGCGCTAAAGAAGTCTTCGCCTGCGCCGCTTTCACCTCCAACACAAAGAAATATTCTCCTAGTCTGGTTTTCAAGGGCCGGTCATGTACAAATTCCACTTGATACCCCGTATTCTCCAGGCTCGCCAGCATATACCGACTCTTACTCTGTGCACGTTTCCAGCGCAAACCGCGGCTGCCATTTCCCCTCCCATTGCACCTCTTCAACAAACATGGCCAATGGCCGCACCCATAGACCGCCTTCCCCGTACAAAGCCCGGTAAACTACTAATTCTTCACCGGATTCACTATGTTTTGCTACCCCCAGCACTTCATAATTGCCACCTTTAAAGTGCCGGTAGATCCCTTTTTGCATTAGACTTCTCCCTTCGCATATTTTTTTACTATTTTCTTTGCCATAATAAAAACATCCTGCCTTGAACTGCCCCCCAGAGTTAGACCTTAAAAGTCTAACTTATTGGAATCACATCACCTCAACGACAGGATGTTTTTATTATGTTCTCTTTATGGACGTGGCTGTTCCGGCCGACCTGGATCCGGCTGATCCTTCGGAGCGTCTTCACGCGGAGGTTCTTGCGGCGGCCGCGGTTCTTCCCTATGTTTCTTATGCTTGTGCTGATCCGCATCCGGCGGCGGTGGTGGCGGGTCTCCCGCTTCCAACGCCTGCCAAGTCGAAGCGGACGTTGGGTTAGCTTGAACAACCGCCGCTCCTGTCAGCGTAACCATAAATAAAGCCAATAGCAACATGGTAATTTTTTTCATATTCATCAACTCCTTTGCCCCAGTATAGCGAAGGAGTGTTACAGCACCATGGAAAAAGCATGGAAATTTCAACAAAATTCTATGTAGGCTCTTTTTCCCATCGAATTTTATAATCCAACCCAGTCAAAAGCTTCGCAACTTCCAAATAAGAAAAACTACCCAATTTCATCTTCAAGTGAAAATCCTGCTGCCTTACCCCCAGCAATTCAGCCGCCTGTGCTTCGGTCATCCCGCCCTCGCGCAAAAGCAGCATCCGAATCCTCAATGATAGCTCTTCTCCCGTCATTTCATTCCTCCGTCCCACAAATTTTATATTTTTTCAAAAACTACATATAATTTATATCGTACATTTTTTGTGTTATGATAATAAAATAGAAAAAATCCAAAGATAAAGGTGTGCGCTGCTATGGAGCAAAACAATACTAAACGAAAAACCCTCTCTGAACATGCCTACTGGTTCCTTTTCCACAAAGACGAGCTTCTGCTAAAAGAAACCTCCGACGGGCCGGTTTTACCGTCGTCGCAAGATTTGAACATTCTTCCCTACCTAACGGCCAAACACGCCCACTATGTAGGCTCCTTGGAGTCTGCCGCTTGTTTCGCTGCCAATATTGCTATTGAAGACGTGCCGCCTGGTTTTTCTCTGCAAAAATTGCGCGGCGTTTATGGTCTTGTCGATGACGAAGCTTTCCGTTTGGCTTTCCGCGCCTATCATATTCGCACCTGGCTGAAAAACAACCTTTTTTGCGGCAGCTGCGGCCAGGCTACGCAGCCGGTAACGGAAGAGCTGGCAGTTCGCTGCCCGCAGTGCGGCCATATCGCGTATCCGCGAATTTCGCCCGCCATTATTGTAGCCGTTACCAAAGGAGAAGAAATTTTATTGGCCCATTCCAACCGCCTTCCGACAGGACGCTACAGCGTTATTGCCGGTTTTGTGGAACCCGGCGAGACCTTAGAAGAATGCGTACGCCGCGAGCTAGCTGAAGAAGTGGGTATTGAAGTAACAGACATCCGCTACTTTGGCAATCAACCTTGGCCTTTTCCTGATTCTTTAATGGTTGCCTTTACCGCCACCGCTGTATCCAGCGAGATTACCATTGATAATAACGAAATTTTGGCTGCTGACTGGTTTTCCCCGCATAACCTGCCGGACATTCCTGGCAAGGAAAGCATCGCCAGAAGCTTGATTGATGCTCATTTAGCCAAATTCAGTTAAAAGTTCATCGTTTTATACGAAAAGGAACAGCCCTTCGCAAATCGGAAGGCTGTTCCTTTTCTATATAGTAGAAGTTGGGAGAGCGTAATTTTAAGGGTTTATTGTTGTTTTATAAGTCTGCTTGCCGTTTTTAAATTCGATAACTACAGCGCTCTTTACCGGATTGTGCTGCCCGTCCAGCGATATCTTTCCAGTTACTAATTGCAGTTCTTTCGTCTGCGCCAAGGCGTCGCGAACCTTCATAGGTTCCGCACTATTAGCACGTTTAATGGCGTCAATAGCCATGTACGCCGCGTCATAGCCCAAGACAGCGGGAGCGTCCGGTGCTTGACCGTATTCTTTGGTATACGCTTCGATAAATTTAACAATCTGCGGACTTTTGTCATCTGTAGCGTAATGATTGGAGAAGAAGGTATTGTTTAGTGCCTCCGCACCGGCAATATCAACCAATTTGGAAGAATCCCAGCCATCGCCCCCAATAATTGGAACCGTAATCCCCATTTCTCTAGCTTGTTTGATAATCTTTCCTACATCTTCATAATATCCAGGCACAAAGAGAACATCCGGATTCGTAGCTTTCAACTTTGTCAAAGTCGCTTTAAAATCCTGGTCTTTCTGAAGATACGCTTCTTTGGCAATGATTTCACCGCCAGCTTTCACAAAGCTTTCCTCAAAAAATTGCGCCAGCCCCTTAGAATAATCAGCGCTATTATCAATATAAATGGCCGCTTTTTTCGCTTTTAGCGTTTGCGTAGCAAAGGTCGCCATAACGGTCCCCTGGAAAGGATCAATGAAACAAGCTCGGAATGCAAACTCATTTACTTTGCCATTATCAACCGTTACCTTAGGATTTGTAGAAAAGGGAGTAATAAAAGGAGTCTTATTGCTAACAGCAATCTGCGCTCCCGCAATCGTATTGGAACTGGCCCCAGCGCCCAAAACCAACGACACTTTATCCTGCGTCAACAATTTGGTCATAGCGTTGGCGGACTCCGACGGTTCCGATTTATTATCGGCGACAACAAACGTCACTTGTTTTCCTAAAACGCCTCCGTCGGCGTTGACTTCTTTAAGCGCTAGCTTAATACCGTTAGCCATTGATTGCCCGTAACTCGCCGTATTACCCGTCATTTCCAAATTTCCGCCAATTTTTATTTCTTTGGAGCTTCCTGGTCCGCCGCAACCGGCGGCTAAAACAGCCATACTCAATAATGAAATACCGATCCATTTTTTTAACATGCCTAGCCCCTCCTCATCTGTATGCCACTTTTATGCCTTCGCCTGCACTACTGTTCATCACCACCATTGCCAAAATTCTCTCGCTTATGCAAAATGGCGCCCAAAGACCTTTAAGGGTCTTTGGGCGCCATCGCCAGCCATTCTCGTTTTTTAGCGTTCTTAAACAGTTAAAAATTCTTTATCCACTGTTGTCAACACTTCATCCATAATCGCCATATTTTCCCGTAACTGCTCTTCCGTAATCACCAGCGGCGGTGCTACTAAAATCATATTTTCATGAGAGTACGTCATGAAGCCTTTAGCCGCCAGCATTTTAATAATCCGGCCCATCAGTCCTTGAGGGTCCTTCCCGTAGGCAACCAAAGGTTCTTTGGTTGCTTTATTTTTGACTAGCTCAATTGCGGAAAATAAGCCCAAATAGCGCACATCTCCTACACAGGCATGTTTCTCTAACATAGTATCCAACAAGCGCCCGAGCGTCGCGCCTGTTTTCTCTACTTTTCCCAAAATATCCAATTCTTGATATTGTTGCAAAGTTGCTACGCCAGCAGCGCAAGCTAGCGGATGACCGCTATACGTCAACCCACACAAAAGCGTATGATCGTCAAAGTAAGCGGCAATTTCTTTACTGACCGCCACACCACCCAGGGGTACGTATCCACAAGTGACGCCTTTCGCAAAAGAAATCAAATCAGGTTTGACATCCCAGTGTTCAAAGGCGAACATTTTCCCGGTTCTCCCGAATCCAGCCATCACTTCGTCGCAAATCATCATAATGCCGTAATCATCGCAAATCTTCCGTACGCCTTTAAGATATCCATTTGGAGGAATAATGACACCGTTAGAGCCAGTGACTGTCTCTAAAACAATGGCCGCCACATTTTGTGGCCCTTCGTATTCAATCTGTTCGCGCAACTTGGAAACATAGTAGGCTGCTCCTTCTTCCTCGCTAGCAAAGGGAATGCTTTCACGATACAAATAAGGATCGAAAAATTTTACAAAGCCTGGAATTCCAGGCTCTAACGGATACCTCCGCGGCTCCCCTGTCAAATTACCAGCACCATACGTAGAACCGTGATAGCTGCGATAACGACTGAATACCTTGTTGCGTCCGGTAACCATGCGGGCCATCTTAACGGCATTCTCGTTTGCATCGGCGCCACCGTTTGTAAAAAAGACTTTTCCCACATTGTCCGGCATCAACTCAATAATCATTTTTGCCAGAATGGAGCGAGACTCCACCGCATAGCTTGGGGCAATAAACGCCAATTTC